>JAXHVO010000109.1 GCA_034189135.1 Thermodesulfobacteriota bacterium
AAGAAAGAATCCTCAAGGGAATTGAAGAAATCAATACTGAGCCCGTTGTACATTGCTGGAAGAAATTCGATTTACCGCAAGCTAATATGTAAAAGTATTAATGAAACGTATTACTAGATAAAATAATTTCTCAACTTTCCACACAAGTAATCCAGAATACTGACCGAAACGATTACCATGATCATCATCATGCAGACTTCACGGTAAAGGTAACCGTTTAGCTTATCGAACATCAAAAAACCGATTCCACCGGCGCCGCAAAAACCCAGAATGGTGGCACTGCGAACATTTGATTCGAACCTCAGCAGACTGTAGCTGACTATGGTTGGCATTACCTGCGGAATGATGGAAAAAGAAATCACCTGACCGGAACCACTGCCGGTAGAGACAAGCGCTTCCACCTGGCCGGGTTCAATGGCTTCAATCGCCTCGCTGAAAACTTTTCCCAGAATGCCGGTCGTGTGGATAAACAAAGCAAGGATACCGGCAAAAGGCCCCAGACCGATAATGGCAACAAACATAAGCGCCATGACAAACTCATTAAAGCCTCGAGCGGAATCCAGCAACCGCCTCACCACAAAATATGATATCCACCGGAGACTGCGATGAAAAAAGCTTTCTCCGGGTGCAATAAGTTCAAGAACGTTTTTTGCGGCAAAAAGTGAAAAGGGAATAGCCGCAATAACGGCGAGAAGGGTCCCCCAGATGGCCATCATCACTGTTTCCAAAAGCGCTGTGGAGTATGATAATAATTTGAAAGAGCGGGTTTCAGGGGGAAAAAACCCGCCCCTTTTCAGGTCCAGCAACCGGATATATTCTTCATCGATCATCCTTTGCCTCTCCACAGGATCCTGATCAGCAAGAATCTTTTTAACCAGATCTTCAATCTCCCTGTTTTTTTTTCTGTGATCCGGTTTCTGGTCTGATTGAAGTGCCTTATATTTCTCACGCACTTGGCTGCGAGCTTCCTCTTGAGCGATAATTTGAGGCAGCCTTTTGGCACTGTGGCGGGCGGTTTTTTTATCAATCTCATCTACCTGCCTGCCAAAAAGGTATTCAAAGGCGTTTTGCCTTTTGTTCCAGACCTTGAAAGGGCTGATGTCGCACCATACGTAACTGAAAATCAATATAGCTGAGATGGTGATACCCATGACAGTCAGGGCGATCTTGCGCCGGGGAGTTAGTCTCGGCGCAAGATCTTCTAGAGTAGCCTCTTTTTGCATCCTACTTCTTCCCTTTCAACTCTGCTTTTAACTTTTTAAGATAACGGATGGGGTCGTAGGTACTATCATCACAGTGTGTGTAACCTCCGATTTGAAGCTTTTGGAGACCCATTTTATCGCTGTTAAACATCATCAATGCGCCAGCATAGGCTGCTTTCAGGCTCTCCGGCAGATCACCCCTTACGCACATGGGAGATCCTGGAATAAGATCCGACGTCCATAAAATATTAAAATCATCATTGCTCACCTGGCCTTTTTCAGCCATACGCCTCAAATCGATGTCATTGGTTGAAGCCACTTCAATCGTGCCGTTTTTTACACCCAGAATAGATGCTCCGTGAGAACCCGACCACTTGACATGCTTGAAGTATTTTTTCGGATCCACCTTCAGGTCTCTTTTAAACAGGACCATGGGAACGAGGTAGCCTGATGTTGAGTTGGGATCATTAAAAGCAAAACCATGACCTTTGGCCTGCTCCAGGGTTTTGATTCCGGATCCCTTCTTAGAGATAATAACACCGTAATAGCCTTTCTGGCCGGATTCGCCCATTTCCAAAGCAACGGCCTGGGCATTTGCCTTGTTTGCAGCATCCGTGTAACTCTTGGGGCCGAAATAGGCGAATTCTATATGCTTATGGGTCATTGCCGTAATAATTCCTGCGTAGTCCGAAGCGCTTTTTCCTTCAACCTCGATTCCGAGAACACTCTCCAAATGATTAATAAGCGGTTTAAACCGTGCAATGATATCCGCCCCACCTTCAGTGGGAATAAGGCCGATGCGGACTTTCTTCGGCCAGTTGGCCGGGTTGGCATTGGCAAAAGTAACGGCGACCATCATCAAAACCACAAAACTACATACCATCATAAAGATTCTTTTTTTTAACATTTTTTTCTCCTTTTCCTGGTTAAAAGTTAATTCCAAAGCATAACTATTAAAAGCAACATAATCACATTTTCAGCCGAGCCTTGAGCCATCAGCCGGCAACCGCATATGCACGAATCCTTTCAGTTTCTCCTCCTTCACGGCCCTGATAAATCCAGGCTACTGTGTCCGGAGACATATCCTCGCCTTTTCCATCAAAAATCATCTCTCCATCTGCCATTCCTACAATCCGCCTGCCATAACGCAGTGCAAAATCTATATGGTGAAGGTTGACAATAACCGGGATTTTCTGGTTCTGATTGATCTGCCGCATAATTTCCATTACTTTTTCAGCACTGTGGGGATCAAGGCTGGATATCGGTTCATCAGCCAGAAACACATCCGGCTCCTGGGCAAGAGTTCGTGCTATAGCCACACGCTGCTGCTGACCGCCGGAGAGAGTATCCGCCCGTTGAAAAGCCAGATGTTCAATCCCCACCTGTTTCAGACATTCAAAGGCGATTTCTTTTTCTAATTGGGAAAACAGTCTGATTATGGATGATCCATAGGATATGGGTCCCTGGTTGAATCGAAGTCTTCCTGCCAAAACGTTGGACAAAACCGACAGCCGAGGCACTAAATTAAACTGCTGGAAAATCATCCCCACCCGCTGTCTGACTTTCTTTAATCCTGCACCATTTCCATAGGTGATGTCTTTTCCGTTAAGTTCAATCAGCCCTTCGGTAGGTGTGATCAAACGGTTCAAGCAGCGAAGAAAGGTCGATTTGCCAGCGCCGGAAGAACCGATGATGGATACAAATTCATCTCGCTGAATGGTGAAATCAACATTTTTAAGCGCCCGGGTTCCATTGGGATAGGTTTTACCAAGCCCCTTGGTACGCAGAACAGGGATGTCTTGATGTTTAGTTTTAATTGGAATTTTTTGCCCCATTTTTCCTCCTTTCTACGGCGTTATTAAATCTTTGTTAAATTAGAAACTTTGTAGCTTAAGTTTTCGAATTATAGACACATCTGCCCGATACCCAGGTTTGTGATACCTGCGCCCATGGCTCTGTATGATCGATTACAATCAGATCGGCAGGCGCGCCAGCAATAAGCCTGCCGGCTGCAACTGTTTCCTTAAGATAATCTCCAGGGTTTGAGGTTACCAATTTTAGAGTGTCCTGCAGGTCCAGGGGGTGCCTTTTGCTCGCAAAAAAGGGAACCTGCAGGAGACACTCGGGATAGTAATCACTTACCAGTGCATCACATAGTCCGCTTTTTAATGCATCTGAAGCTTTCAGGTGGTTGTTTGATGAACAACCGCGGATGAGGTTCGGAGCGCCCATAAAAACATTTATTTTTAAATTTTTTGCGGCTTTAACCGCTTCCATGCAAACTGGAAATTCGGACGCGGTAACACCTATTTCCTTGAGCAAAGCCACCTTTTCCACCGAATCATCGTCATGACTCAAAAACGGCAGATCGTATTCGCGTATCCTTGAAGCGAGACGCATGGCCTTATCCCAACCCAGTTCGCGGGTTCGTTTTTTACGAACCACCATTTGAAGGACTTCTTCCCGGGTCAGCTTATACGTGCCGGTGTAGTAATTAATAAAAGACTCAAGAGTCCTGAACTGGCCCTGCCCGGGGGTATGATCCATAAAAGATACAGCATCTATAAGCCGCTCATCCAAAAGCCGCTTAATGACTTCAGCACCATGTTTGGTCCCTATTTCATATCTAGCATGCACCCGATGTCGCACAATAGATTTATTGGATTTCGAATATTGGTGAATCAGCCGAACCTGACTTTCCGCTCTTTCAGAAGATCTCAGACCCAGTTCATTATCTGCAAAGCTGAGGGCGTGACAAAAGGTGGTAATACCGCATGAAACAATCCTTCTATCGAGATTCTGGAGGGCAAATTCAGCGTCAAAATAGACACCGGGCCTGATCTCGATACATTTTTCCAGGGCATCGGAATGAAGATCGACCATTCCAGGGGCGATGAGTCGACCATTGACATTAAAGGAGATGTCCGCTAGGGGACGGTTATTTCCTGCTGACACAGAGACTATCCCTTCCTCGTTAAAAAGGACCGCCCCTTTCGGATAGAGTTGTTTCCCGTTAAATACAGGGCCTCCATAAAGACAAATCGATTTTTTCATATCTTTTGATACCTTCTAAACGATCGTTTTAAGCAAGACAATCTCATCATTTATATTTGCCGCTTTTAAACCGAATCCATATTTGGTCTTAATGAGGGCAAAGTTAGTTTTTTGTAAAATATGGCAGTATCTAATCTGCTGAAGTGGGTTATTTGGAGCAGGTATGGTTGTTAACCGGATAAATCTTTACACGTCTTGATGTAACCCGGTTTCTTATATCCTTATCATGAAAAATTCCTATAATTGATGTGCCCATATCGATGGCCTCTTTTATGATTTCAATCACAGTTTCTGTGTTTTCAGGATCAAGGCTGGCGGTGGGTTCATCAAGAAGCATGACGGGGTATGTTGCAATAAATCCCCTGGCAATGTTTATTCTCTGCTGTTCGCCGCCGGAAAAGGTTGTGGGAGATAAAGACCAGAGGCGTTGGGGTATTCGCAGCCGACTTAAAAGTTTTTCAGCAAGGGTGCGGGATATTTTTTCTGATGCACCTCTGACTCTCATGGGTTCCATGACAACCTGTATAGCCGGTACCCGGGGAATCACCCGCAGGAATTGGCTCACATACCCGATGGTCCATTTGCGAATATGAAGCACGCTATGTGGGTCGGCGTCTGCCAGATTTACCGAACGACCGTCGTGGCTGATTTGAATTTTACCTGATCCGGTCTTATAATTGCCATATAGAAGCCGCAATAGTGTGCTCTTTCCCGCACCTGAAGGACCAACCAGCGCGACGCTCTCACCAGGCTTCAGTTTCAGATGAAAGTCCCTGAACACAGGAATCTTTGCTTCTTCCTGGGTATGAAGAAAGAAATTCTTATTTAGTTTATCTACATTTATCATACATTTCATATTTAAAGACGCTCCCTCAGGGTTTATCTAAGGGTGTAATATAGAGGAAACCAAAAGCTGTGTGTAAGGGTGCTGAGGATCATCCAGAACCTGATCCGTAAGTCCGGATTCCACCGCTTCGCCACCCTTCATAACAATCAGGCGATGTGCCAGAAGACGTGTGACGGCCAGATCATGGGTCACCATCACCACTGACAGCTCCAGTTCGGTAACCAGACATCTGAGCAGATCCAAGAGGCGTGCCTGCACGGAAACATCCAGGCCGCTTGTGGGCTCATCCATAAAAATGAGACGGGGATCGGTCACCAGATTGCGGGCAATTTGAAGCCGCTGCAGCATACCCCCGGAAAATGTGACGGGCATATCGTCAATTCTATCCGGATCAATTTCAACTTTTTCAAGCCAGTTCAACGCCTGGCGACGGACATCGCCGTAGTGTCGAAGCCCATTGGCCATGAGGCGTTCGCCGATGTTGCCCCCTGCGCTAACATGCATCCTTAGACCGTCTCTCGGGTTTTGATACACTGTTCCCATTTCGGTTCGCATCACAAGTCTTCTTTGTGCCTCAGGGGCCAAGCACATATCTATCATTCCTCCATTGCTTGAATACCAGACAGCACCTTCGGAAGGCGGCAGTTGCCCTGATATGCAGTTGAGCAATGTTGTTTTTCCCGATCCGGATTCTCCGACAATTCCAAGAACCTCTCCCGGCCACAGCTCAAAGTCAATTCGATTGCAGCCGATTCTCAGACCGTAATATTTGCTGATGGCTTTAACCTTGAGCAAAGGATTATGATGCGAATCTTTTAGGCACATTTTTTTGCCACCACCTTTATCGAATTTTCAACATTTTCAGTTGATTCTTTCCGACTGCCCTTATGAACTTTAACCATACGTTCATTGCAATGGTTGGTATCCGAACAGACAAACAATTTTGTCCCCTTGTCATCCATGATTATCTCATCAAGATAACTGACGTTTGAGCCACACAGCGCGCAATGCTGCGACCAGCACTCCACTTCAAAGGGATAATCATTGAAATCGAGACTTTTAACCTTTGTATATGGCGGTACTGCATAAATACGCTTTTCTCTGCCTGCACCAAAAAGCTGTAATGCAGGCATACCATTCATTTTGGGGTTGTCGAATTTGGGTATGGGAGAGGGGCTCATCACATAGCAGTCGTTGACCAGTACAGGATAATCAAATGCTTTCGCAATACGACCATGTCTGGAGATATCTTCGTAGAGTTTAACATACATAATACCATATTCTCTGAGGGCATGCATCCGTCGAACCTCTTTGTCTCTGGGCTCTATGAAACGAAGGGGTTCCGGAATGGGAACCTGATAAACAATGATTTGGTCTTTTGTCAGTTGTGTCTCAGGAATACGGTGGCGGGTTTGAATAATGGTTGCTTCCAGTGTCCGGGTTGTCGTAAGGACCCCTGCAGTTCTGGAAAAAAACCGTCGAATACTCACAGCATTGGTGGTATCATCCGCCCCCTGGTCAATAACTTTCAGGATATCTTCAGCGCCGATCAGAGATGCGGTGATTTGCATGCCGCCCGTTCCCCAGCCGTAAGGCAACGGCATTTCCCGGCTGCCAAAAGGCACCTGGTGTCCCGGGATGGCCACGGCTTTTAAAATGGTACGGCGGATCATCCGTTTTGTTTGCTCATCCAGATAAGCAAAATTATATCCTTCCATGATGGACGATTGGTTCCTTTTAGTTTTACTCAGTCCGTTAAGTCGTCGGCTCATCTTCGATTTTTCTGTTTAACTTGCTGTCATTTTTGAATTCAGACTGCCGGCTTCGCATCAATACAAGTTCAGCCTGAAAGTCGACATAATGAGGAAGCTTTAAATGCTCGATAAAACCGGAAGCTTGGACATTATCACTGTGAAAAAGCACAAATTCTTCGCTTTGGGCCGGATATTCAAAATCTTCTCCCAATTCCCTGCTGCGCAACGCATAATCGACTATGGCCATTGCCATTGCTTTGCGCTCACAATGACCGAAGGTCAATCCATATCCTTTGATAAACCGGGGAGGTGTATCGTCCGATCCCATAAAGCGGTTGAACATGATACATTCGGTGACCGGGATCTCTCCAATCTCAATGGCAAATCCCAATTCTTCGGGAGTGAATTCCACGGTTACTTTCCCATATCGAATTTCTCCCAAAAAAGGGTGCCCAGAAGCGCCAAAACCTCTCAAAAGAGAATAGGCAAGGGATAGTATAAATCCTTCATCACCCCTTGCAAGGTTCTGAAGGCGTATTTCTCTCCCAGCAGGAACTTCAAGGGGATCACGGGTCAAATCAGCCACATATTTCTTTTGGTCATCTGTGGTTTCATCATGGAGAAGGCCTTCGGCTGCCAGCAGATCAGCCACTCTCGGCATGTTTTTTTGGATGGCTTCGTCCACTATTTCACTGCGGCATGTTCCCGAATTTTCCTTCTGGGGCACTGCCAGGGCGAAATCAATGAGGCGGTGTGTATAATCATAGGTCGCACCGAGCACCTGACCTCCTGGAATATCTTTGAATGAAGATGAGATACGCCTTTTAATCTCCATAGTGGCTGTATCTATGGGCTTGGAATATCCAAATCGTGGCAAGGTTGTCCGGTAGGCCCTGATAAGAAATATTGCTTCTACCAGGTCTCCCTGAGACTGTTTGATGGAAATGGCTGCAAGCTCAGGATCGTAAAGAGATCCTTCTGTCATCACCCGGTCTATTGAAAGACCCAACTGCTCTTTAATCTGAGAAATTTCCAATTCGGGAACACCACAGTCACCACGACGTTTTTCAGCCAACAGTTTATGTGCGTTGGCGATCGCCTCTTCACCCCCTTTTACGGCAACATACATAACTTAACCTTCTGCTTTCGTTGCACGGGGTAAAGCCGCAAGCTTGTTTTCCCAGGTGAAAAGAATATCTACTCCCAGAGGGAACCGATCGAATTGATGCTGTCTTTCCTGCCAGAAACGTTTTGTTAAGCCTCCTGTTTTCAGGGTTAAAAAAGTTTCAATACCGGGACCCGTCAATCGTATGCCATCTGTTGAACTTAATCCTTCGGTTTGCATAATAAGTGTGGTTGAAGATTCAGGGCACTCATCGCTTCCTGTATTAAATTTATTGAGGATAGGTATTTCATCACTTCGAGTGATTAAAGCAAAAACAGCTTTCGAAGGATCGGCTGAAATAGGACATCCACAATGAAATCTAAGCCAGTCCACCCCCTTTGAGCCTGGTTTAAGGTCTGTCCAGAGAGTTGTATCAAAATCTATCAGAGTCATACAAACAGCGGCTGATGCTGGATTCATGGGAGTTGGAGGCGAAAGAAATTTATATATACTAACGATTTTTCCCGGATGTGCCATGGCATCTAGCATGGCCCGAAAGGTCTGTTGGGAACCTTGAACCGGGTCTGAAAATCCTGGCGTCAGTTTGCTTAAGTCAATAGGGGAAAGCATTGCTATTCGCCTCGAACCATAGTAAAAAAATCGACCTTAGTTGCAGCTGACTTTTTTGAGGCCTCTTTTCTTTTCTTATCAAAGGATGACTTGAGTCTGGAAATAACGCTGCTAAAAATATTGTGATGGTAAACAGGGTCTTGCAAGAGGGCGTCAAATATGGCTGCAAGTTCAGCATGCCTGTGATCACACCCCGCAACATAAGCGCTGCCCACATATCCCTTTACTGTTTGTATCGTACAGCGACTGGTCGTCATCTCGCCAAGGTTAAATCTGGGTCCGGAGCCTCCTGCACGACCGCGAACCATCATGCTGCCTGTTTCCGGCTTGTGTAAATGCCGGTAAATCGGCTTTTCAGATAGTTTCTGCCAGACATTTTCCAGCTCACTGGATGAAGACTTGGCCAAAACGCTCATCCATTGTTTCCGGTCATTTATGGTATGCGAAAATTTATCAGTGGACATGGTGTTCCTCTGGTTTTTTATAAAACATAATTGTGGTTGACCTCTGTTCCTGTATTGGTACAGTATTTGGTTAAAACAGTCTTAAAATTCAACATTTCCGGCATAGCCTGTTGACGGCTCTGAAGAAATATCGAGCGCAGGTTCTTTAAAAGCTTCAGTTTCTTTATAAGCGACGTCGATTTCGCAGTCAGGAAAGAGTTCTTTAAGCAATACAATTAAACCAGAGTCAGGCTCTGGCCGGCTTGTTTTAATCACTATTTTTTTCACCGTTTATTCTCCCTTATTTTTTTATGCAAAGGTTTAATCCGGTAATGATGCTTCTGTATCCTGTATAATTATTGATGAATGAGTATTGTTTGATTTTGATGAAAAAGGTGTTAATTTATAGTTACAGTATAAGATTTGCTCTAACGGCTTTTTTATATATTTTTTCCTATCACGTAAAAAGACAGGTTTGAGCCGGTGACATGACTTTTTCCCAAAAATAGAAAAGAAATGATCCATATCGCCTGGATAAAAATAATCAGCTCCGGTGTCCACAGGGATTTGATTCCAATGACAATCTCCGGTCTTACTGGGTATTGCAGCGGGAAAAATGATAAAATGATTGCAGAGTATATCACCATCACGATACTCATAATCTGGTAGGCGGTTATCTTTCCATTACCTCTGTAGTCTGCCCGGAAAAATTCGGACAAAAATCGCCACAACTGGGTGATGCAGATGGAAATCATAAATGCAAAGGGGTATTGCCCTCTGAGAAAAAAATACATGCTGATTAAACCTGTAATAAGATAAATCACTGAGGTGATCGCCTGAACGGGAATTACCTGTTCGCCTTCCAGACCACCGGCATATGCGATCTTTTTTGTTTTACCGTAAAAGCGAAAAGATAATTTTTTAAAAAAATTGCGGAATAGCGGATGAATTTCACAAACGGGTCTGCCGTAACAACAACCGAAACTGATACATGCCAGTCTGCCTGCTCCCTCTCCAAATGTGTAAGCAATTGAAAGTGATGCGAGAATCGGAATTACCGGCAAATCAACTCTTATCCACATGTGGCTGATATAATCAAACAACAGGATCAACCACGGTCCCATTATGATACCCACAAAACTGGCACCTGCTACGGTAAAGGTAAAAGACTTCTTTTCTACCAGTTTTGCAATGAGGCTGGAAGCAGGCATGCAGACCCCAAGATAGGCGGTGACTATCATCAACACGGCAGGCTCCGGAATACCCATCCCGCCTAACAGAACAAACAAAATCGTAATTGCCAGAGCAAATGCGTTTGCATTGAAAAAACCGTAATAGGTGAAATTAATACCCTGCCACTTATTGCCCACAACTTTTTTCACCGGTATAGAGCCGATGATCTGCCATTTTTCCTTGGGCAGGTTTTTAAAACACCAGACAAGTCCTAAAGCAATAGCGGTGCCGAAACAGATAATGAAAAGTTCATTGTTCATATTCATTTACTCCTTTTGGCAATTTGGGATCTTACCGACACTTCGGTTTCCACCAGAGATTTCCCAAATCCTTCAGAAAAACGGCTGTGCGCAGTAGGGTGATGAAGATTCTGCAAAATATCGTTGGAAAACCGGATTCTGTCTTTTTGGAAAATAAGCACAACCACCGAACTCCCCGGGCGAAACAGGCTTTTAGGTCGTCCCCGTTTCAGAAACATGCCGGGGTCTATTCCCACAGGATTATCATAGCGATCTTCAGAGTAACTCTGAACAATATCGCCTATCATCAATGCCACAATCTCTATCATGGCCACCAAGCCTAATCCTGTACCCCCCTTGACGTTGGTATCTATCACCGTTACAACTCTTTTATTCTTGCTAAAAGGTGAGGCAACCTCAATAACCGCTCCTGGATTGCAGGAGTGGTATCTTCCGCTAATTTCGTAAATATCGAGAACCTTTCCTGCGACCGGTGTATGATTGTAGTGGTATTTTTCCGGTGTGAGGCGAAATATTGCGAAATCACCATTTTTAAACTCATCGATCCATCTGGTCCTAGAATCCCACAGAGATCTGTCACTAATAAGTTCTTTAAAATCGAAGAATTTTTCTTTAATAAATAGTATGTGCTGGCTATAAAAAGAACCTGCCAGCATTTTAGAATCGGCAGGTGAAACGGCGCTGTTAGATTCATCCGGAAGGGGTCTGAGTTCCCAGTAGCGTATTTTCCTTTCAAAAATCTTTCTATAAGTGTTAAAAGTCTCCGGTGGATCAATGCTTTCGGAAAGGTCTATGCCGAGTTTGCGGACAAGGTTTTTTGTTCCATTAAGCGAAGGCCTCATTGGGCAATCGTAGTTCAAGTATCCCAGCAGGCTAGAGGTTCTTGAAGAGGTCAGGGCATTAAGAAGCCAGGGCATGCGTTCCTTGAAGGAGGAGTAAAAAAACTTGATGATACGGTCGCAAATAAGGCTTTCTGTTCTAACCTGTTTTGAATTTCTTTCTATATACTGATGAACGTTTTCATTCTTTGCCAACATCATGAATTGCTTTCCATATTTTTTTCCATCTGCATATCATTATGGATGCATAGAAGCATAAGATGTATCAGTTTTTCCAGCACCTTTTCCGATGCTCGCTCATGGATTACTTCTTCGCGAACAGATGCCATAAAATCGGAAGCACTTCTTCCTGCAAGGATATCAAGCAGTGGTTTGTTGTAATACCCCTGCCTCCACGTTTTCCAGGAATCAATGCAGATAAGATCGTTTCTGAATATGTCAAAAGCTTCTTGCATCTGTTTTTTTCTTAGATCGTAAAGGTAGTAATTTTCTGCACAGGTTAAAAATTCGTCCGCCGGCATTCTCATTGGTGACTTTTCGCCTGCAGATTCAAGTATTCCCTGCGTGAGCCTGGACGACACTGAGTAAATATCCGGATGATTCAACCTTTTATCAAGATCCTCCATGGTGGAGGCAAGTCCCATGGTTTCAATAAGGGTTTTTCCATCCTCCATCAAAGTAGACAAAAGGGCTTTTTTATATTCGGTGTTATACACTCGAATATATCCGGAGTATCTATGACTCATTCGGGTTTTTTTAGTCTTTTTGATAATTTTCTTCAGAAAGTTGTTGGCAGTGTCTTCCTTCACAAAAAAGGTGGGAATTCCGATGGCGGCACCAAAGAAAATCTGCCTTCTTTCGCTTTCTATAAAAGGTGAATCAGGGATATCTCCGTGACAGACCTCCCCGGAAAATATATACTGAAAGGCAAGTGCGGTGATCAGCCCTTGGAGATCTGCTGCAGGGGCCAAGTCATTTGGAATACTTTCAAACATGCTGTAGTATCTGCCTTCAAAACCTGAAAACCCCATGGCTGAATATTCACGCTGGCGGTAGAGCAGATAGAGCGGCATCTTGGGATGAAACACCCCCATTGAATAAAGATCCTCCTTAAGGCGCTTGTCGTTTCCAGGCATTCCATTGAAAGCAGGGCTCTCCGGGCTGCTCATCAGACAGACCAGGTAATCGATCAGCCTGAAATCCCCTATGAAGTCACCTTTGAGGCCAAACAGCTTACTTATTATATGATCCAGCCATTCCGGTCCGAAAGGTGTAAACGGATGGCGGAAAACCGAGTTTTTCGCCTTTTTTTTCCACCTGCGCCAGATCATCCTCAAATGAGTCGTGTCAAGCTCGTGAGGCAAAAACCCAAGTACCCGCTCCGGATGAAAATCGGTAAAGTTAAGGCGATAGGGTGCGGCGCTGTATGTTCCTACAAAAAGCGGAAGAAAATGCTCGGTTATCTTTATGACAAGGTCTCCCAGATTTTTTTCAGCATAGGTCCCGAAATCGGAGGTGTCATGTTTAAGAAATTGAGTTAACTTGCGGCTTGCCAGAGTGAGGTGGGTGCCGTTGTTCGCCAGGCTGATATTGGACATATTGGGAAGTACCACCAGATTGTTGGTGATAATTCCGCTATTCTTCAATTTTATAATCGCATTTAAATGGCTTCTGGATAAAACTTTATGGCACAAGGCCATGTATTTGTGCTTCTCCTCTCCACAGTCCCATCCGGAAAGACAGGGGCTCATGAAAAGTTCTCGATAGAATTCATCGGATATCATCCCGTTTAATTTTCGCTGACGTAAAGGCGGGTTGGGAGCAAAGCAGACGATTACTTTCTGCCCCTGCGAAAGCAGTCCATATCTTTGGTTTGCATACATTACCAGAAGCTGACACAATAGAAAACGGGTGGAAGTCTCCTTTGCTATTCCCTTCCCGTTTTGATTTCTTCCGGTAAAAGTCACAGGAAAGAAAGAGAAAGTTTCCGGAGAGGTGTTATCACTGAGAAAATGAACCATCAGCTGGCGTCCGGTATCTCGGGAAATTTTGTTCAACCCAGGAGAGTCGGTGATTTCAGCCAGGGCAAGCTTCAAAAGATAGCTCACCGGAATACGTATGAGTTCTTTCCCCTTTTTAGTAATTTTGAATTTATGCACATCCTTTCTTAAAGGGCCTATAGGAAAGCGTTTGTCTGCGATCAGGTCTCTTTCAAAAACAAGGTGTGCATATTTACCCAGGCGGCGAGCAGCAAAACGAACCCAGGAGTTTTCCCAGGTAAGAGATGAATTTTCTTCTATAAACTGGTCAATATCAGCAATTACCTTACGGTGTGTGTCCCCGGTGCTCACCATTTTTTTGTAATTTTTGAAAAAGCGTGATTCCCTGATGGTCAGCGGAAGATCTACCTCGTGACTATTTCCTGTGACTACGGCCATCATTTCATTTTCTGTGCCTGCTGTAATATCATCAGTATAGAAGGGCAGAGACGAAGCAACCCTTTCCGGGCTGCCCGAACGAACTCCCAACAGCCCTTTTAAGTGCTGGATATCCGGAGGCTTATCCTTATCTTCCCTGCAGGTGCTAATTACCTTTAAAAGGCGACCTGCATTTGAGGCACCTGTTTTCATTTTTGCTCCTCATTTGAACCATTTCTTTCGTCCAGTAACTGCCAACATAATCAGGCAACAGGCTAAAAGCATTGATTTGAAAGGCCTTGTGAAAATCCAAATGACATATATAAAACAAAATTAATATTTGGTTTTTATAAAATAAAGGTTAGTTTATTGTGAAAAATGCAATGGGGCTTTTTCTACAGGAGTGATCTCAATTCAAGCTGACTTATCTTTTAAGATTTTCCTCAAGATGATTCAATCGAAAGGCTTCAGGGATCGAGTGCGGTCCTTCTTTTATATCCTTTTTCAATGTGACTGCTGAAGATCAACAATAAAATGGTTCTCACATATATAAAAAAGTGAAACACTGATTGACTTTCTTCAGTTCTTTGTTGGTATGTTTAATAGAAAGGGATATGAGAAGTATATTTAGTCAGTGGTAAATATCTTTGAGTGCTTTTTCAAAAGAGGTAACAAACTAAAGTATAAAATGATCGCAATTGGAGGGCAAATTAATAACCATGCAACCACTGCATGAAAAATTACCATTCCTAAAGTTTGAAAAAAATAAAATCCATCTGATTGAAACATGGTCATCAATTCTTCTGGTTTTGTGAAAGGAATTGGCGAAGCATTAAAGATATGCTTTCCTATTTTAAAAAATGGCACCAGCATAATCAACCACAGCGGATAAACCGCATAATTAACCACTTGAATGGCGGCATGATTAAGGCGAAATATGAGTGCAGCCATGAAACATAACAATGTCGTACCGTAAAACGGAAAAATGCCTAGTGTAATTCCCAATGCAGCACAGAGAGCTAGTTTTTTGGGTGATATTCCTTTTTTAGTAAATTTAAAAAAAGTCGGGTTGTTTTGTAATTTTTTAGACCAAACATTTACTACTCCTCCTGCTATCTGACGCCTGCCCACGTTTATTCGAAAAAAAGTTTCATATACAAGAGCTAACTCTTTTTCAGATAAGAGACAACACTTTCAATTCGTTAAACCAAAAACTATTGTAATTCTCATCCAAGACAAACAGTCCACCCCTAGTATATGACAAATGCTGAACCCCTGGGCACAGGAGATGAAAGGCGCCAGTATGAAAACAGGGATAGTTCACAGAATCTACCGATGGGTCGGTCCATTGGGACATAGTGAGAATTCATCCAATTTGTTGAAAAAGGAGGCTGTTGATGATGAAAAGCACATCTTTGAAAGCTGATTTTCACGTTCATTCTATGCACTCTAAGCGGCCATCAGAATGGATTTTAAAAAAAATAGGGTGTTCAGAAAGCTATACAGAACCGCTCTATATATATCGGATTGCCAAAAACCACGGGATGACTCATGTTACCATTACTGATCACAACGCAATAGACGGCGCACTTGAAATAGCCCATTTGCCGGATACCTTTATAAGCGAGGAGGTGACGTCATATTTCCCTGATAATGGCTGTAAGGCACATATTTTGGCAATTAATATTACCGAAGAACAGCATCGAGAGATTCAAAAGTATCGTGCAAACATTTTCGACTTAACCGCCTATATGGCAAAGGAAGGAATACTTAATATAATCGCCCATCCCCTTTACGCGATTAACGATCGGTTAACCCTGGCCCATTTTGAGCAAATGCTTCTTCTTTTTAAAAATTTTGAACTGAACGGTGCACGCAACAGCCGAGAAAATCAATGCCTGAGAAAAGCGCTCAATGCCCTTACTCCCAAAAATATTGAACGTATGGCGGATAAATACAATATGGAGCCTTTGCATGAACGCCCGTGGGAAAAAAATTTTTTCGGAGGATCGGATGATCATAGTTCCTTAAATATTGCGCGTACATACACGGAAATAGAAGGAATCGAAACGCCTGAGCAGCTCACACCAGACGTTAATGGTTGCCGGTTGAAGGTGGTCAACCACCCTGCGACTCCTCAGACGATGGCAATGAACCTCTACAGCATTGCTTATCAGTTTTACTGCAGTAAATTCGATCTTCAACGCCATACGAACAAAGATATTTTGCTGCGCTTTTTAGAACAAAGCCTTCGGCCGGATATTAATAATACTCAGGGACTTTTTACCAAAATTTATTTGATCTGGAATCACCGCAGAGCTAAAAAAGCAAAATTATCCGTATCTGATTCCTTAATTGCGCTTCTGCGTCGGGAAACCGAAAAGATTATCAGCGATGATGCTGACTTTTTTGCTTCATGCTCCCCTGATGCAAACGATTTCAAAAAGCAGGAACAAAAATGGTTCAACTTCGTTACCCGTGCCTCCAACCGGGTGATGCTGCATTTCGGCAATCATTTTTTAGATAATCTATCCGGCGCCAACGTGTTCAACATTTTCCACACCATCGGTTCCGCCGGAGGACTGTATACTCTGATGGCGCCTTATTTCGTATCCTTTTTGCAGTTTTCCAAGGACCGTTCCTTAACCTCTCAAATCATCAGGCGCTATATTGGCACACCAGCCGGAACATCTGATCGATCCGCAGACCCTCAGCACAAGGACCGGGTCAATGTGGCGCATTTTACGGATACTTTTTATGAGGTTAACGGAGTCGCACGTACCTTGCAACAGCATGTAAAGTTAGCCCTTAAAAATAAAAAAAATTTGACCGTGGTGACCTGTCACGATCCGGTATGTACAGAACAGGCCGGAGTTAAAAACTTCAAGCCCATAGGTGTGCATACGCTACCTGAGTACCCCGAGTTGAAAATCTTTTTCCCACCATTGCTGGAAATGATTAACTACTGTTATGAAAAGGGATTCAATCATATTCACACCGCCACCCCCGGCCCCATAGGGCTGGCAGCTCTGGCAGCAGCTAAAATCCTCAAGCTTCCCATCAGTGGAACTTATCATACCGCCATACCTCAATATGCCCATATTCTGACCGGAGATCAGGGTATCGAGGATATCGCCTGGAAATATATCCTGTGGTATTATGATCAGCTGGATATCATCTACGCCCCCTCTGTGAGTACCAGGGATGAACTTGTTCAAAAAGGAATCAACACTGATAAAATCGTGGTCTATCCCCGTGGAATAGACATCAAACGTTTTCATCCTGAAAAGAAAAACGGTCTTTTAGACAAGTTATTCTCAATAAAGAATGGCCTGAAGTTGATTTATACAGGACGCGTATCTAAAGAGAAAAATCTTCATTTGCTGGAAAATGCTTTCCGGCGGCTGGCCGGCCTGGTTCCCGGCCTAAATCTGATTGTTGTAGGTGATGGCCCATATCTTGAGCAAATGAAGGCAGCCACCAAAGACTTACCGTGCTATTTTACAGGATACCTGAAAGGGGAGACTCTGGCCGAAGTTTATGCTTCCGCAAATCTATTTGTTTTTCCCAGCGCGACAGATACCTTCGGCAATGTGGTTCTCGAAGCCCAGGCATCCGGCCTACCGGTTATTGTCACCGACAAAGGCGGCCCTTTCGAGAATATGCTGCCCGGTGAAACCGGTCTGGTGGTTAAGGCCGGCGATGCCAATAGCCTATTTTCCGCAATGAAGACATTGGTCAAAGACCCTATACGTCTCAGGCAGATGGGCCAGGCCGCCCGCCGATATATGGAGCATCGTTCATTTGAAAGCGCCTTCATCCACACGTGGCAGATGTACAATCAGAACCACCAGAAAATAGTTCATCCGATCACACAGGTTGCTTGATTCCCAGTTACTTTTTTAATGAACTCAAGCTTACGCGCAATTTCGCATCAGCCATTGCCATGCCGGTCAAAAACCTTGCATCCGACTGTAGTCAGGTGGTTTTCGTCCGTTAAAAAAACCACAGGCCCGGTAGTACTTCAGGTCATCAATCCATAAGCGAAAATAATGGCTATCGCGGCACATCTTTTTGAAGGCACCCTGAGGACGCAAAAGGCCTGAAATTAATGGTCCAAAGAGCTCTGATGGATCCCGAAAACATTCCCAGTCACACTTTCGGCAGACAGCATTGCGGTCTAAACTATTTCGGTCCATACTCCAATACTTGCCAAGGTTTTCATTGCCCCGGTAGCCACAGGGATAAGTGTTGCCATCCTTTGCGTCGATAAAGAAGAAATCCAATCCCCCGCGGCACGGATAGGGAAATGTAGAATTATCGGTATACTGCTTGTAAAGCGCATAGAGAGAGGTTATCGGAGAAAATAACCGTATTTTCGATCTGAATTCGGGTACGGTTTCCAGAAGCGCCTTAAAAAGCAATGCCTTTTCCCTATTATTGAACTGAACAATGCGATCTTCGGAAGTTGCCGAGTAAACCGGCTTCAGACCGGCTATGTCTTTGTTATCCTCCACGCTCATCGGGTAGCAGGTGCTTACCATGGTAAAACCCAATTCAATAACGAATTGATAGAACTTTTTAAAGGCGGTTTTAAATGTCCGGTCAAAGGATTGCATGTCAACATTTTCTTTTGCAGGTGTGGCTACTCTAGCATTTCTGGTCATATCTCCCATGACATTTCTGTTAATTCCTAAATTTGCCGAAGGGTGCATACCGTGCTCATGAAAAATGGGCAGAGCCTTTTCAATGCCTTGTATCACACCGGGCAATCCTCTCATCTTTTCGTGGATAGATGGGATAACGGAATCAATGCTGATCCAGAAATTTCGCAGTGGTGTGCCGGCCAGTGCTTCCACAATCTTATTCACCCTTGATTGAAAACGAGGACTACGGGGGTTAGCAAACATAAAGCCGTTTGTTCCTGTACGTATGTAGTCGATTCCTGCTTCTCCCGCATACTTGATGAACATGACAAGATCTTCCAGAAAAAGAAGAGGTTCTCCTCCGGTAAAACTGACCACCCGGACACCTCTTTGTGCTGCGGCATCAATAATGCGTTTGACAACGTCGAGGGATAAGGTGGAGCGCCTGAATTTTTCCGTTACCCTCATGCCACATTGGGGGCAAAGGGCATTACACTTATCGGTAAACTGGATGATTAACTGTTCGGGTACTTTTTTACGCCACAGATCAATAACATGTCTATGTAATGGCAACGGTTTGTCCATGAAACGATTTACTCCTGTTTTTCCTTCATTTAAGAAAATATTTCAATGCGAGTTTAACTTAGTTTTTTCATCCTGGTTAACTTCAGGTAATAATTTTAATAAAACTAAGAGACCTCCCTAAAGTGGGTAATTTCCACTCCTTCTTCGTCCTGCAACAGAGCCCTGGCATTTAAAATGGCTTTTTGCATATCCTCTTCCGGGGTCTTTGAGATATGACCATGCCCGGGGTAAAGCTCGTTTATCTTCCTTGTTTCTAACAGGCTGATGGAATTAATATAATCGCCGACACTTCCGGATTCGCTAATATAAGAAAGCGTCCCTCCGGCAAAGAGGGTATCCCCAGTAAAAAGGATCTTCCGGGTAAATTCATAGATGCAGATTGAACCGGATGTATGTCCCGGTGTGTGCATCACTTCTAAGATGTAGTTTCCCAGATCAAAGCGAAATCTGTTTTCCAACCATAGATGGACTTTAAGAGATGGTTCGTTAAGATCGCCCGATTTATACATGGTCACATATCTGTCCTCCACGGCAATCTTGGTGGCCGCAAAACGATGGGCAGCGATCAGGGAATAATCCTGGAAATAACGATTGGCGCCGATATGGTCAAAATGCTCGTGTGTATTGATGACGATGTCAACATCCCTGATTTTGATACCAAGTGTAAGCAGGGATTTCTGCAATTTAAAAAAATTTTTATCCACTCCTGAATCGATGAGAATGTTTTTATAATCCCCCCTGATCAGGTAGCTATGGCTGCTGGTATCCTCGCCCCTGATCCGGTAAATGTTCGTTTGCAATTCTATGATTTGGTTATCTTTTATCATAATTTCTCCACTCACTCTTCTTTGCCATTTCCTCATCTTTATAGATCTCAAAGAACTGGTCTAATCGATTTTCCTTAAAATAATTCAGTATCTCTGGATTTAAGGAACACAACTTCAGGCATCCCCCTAAAAAGTTAATCTCTTTTCGGATGCCGTTTAAAACCTCCAGGAGCGTGATGAGTTCAAATTCATGTAACTCCTGCAGATCTACAATAACCTTGATACCCTTTTCCTTGATATAATTGGGGAAAGCCCTCCTGGCCTGAAGGGCTTCATTTTTTCTGGTGTTGCCGGAGATTTTTATGTGGAAAAAGCCGGCGTTTTCTACAATATGATATTTCATGATTTAATATTCCTCTTTGGTTTATGTCTCTTTAAACGGAGCAAAGTGAGTTATCCATGATCGGTCTCTGATTGAATATTGTGCGGTGAAGCGGCATAAAATAGCGGCTTTTACGAGAACAGCCAGCCAGTTTATTACTGGTTGATGTTAACCATGCAGTATTAAAGTCAAATTAAATTTGGATTAAAGCTCTGTTATATCTCGAATCAAACCGTATCCTGTTCAATTGATGGATTTGCTGTCAAGGTCGCCTTAGGGGTCACTTTATTGACAGGCCTGTTGGCCTGTTGCGGATGTAAAAGGTTGCTATTTTGTATATCATTAAAGGTGGATGGTCGTAAAATCTATCAAGCATCATACCAGCTGCTGTACAAATTGCTCCCCAGCCGCTTTCAGAGTGCCATCGTTGTTAATAATGACAATGTCCGGTACATTCAACAGGAATGATTTTTTAAATTTACGATTATGGATCAATCGGGTATGAATCTCATCCGAGTTTTCCCGGCCTCTGATTTGCAGACGTTGCTTAATTTCGGCATGCGAAACATCGATCAATACCACTTTTATTTGAGGATACAGGCGCAGAGCTTGTGGCAGGTACTCGCGTGATCCGTTGACGACCACATTACATTGCTTCATAAGCCATAGATTAATTTCCACACCAATGCCGTAATAGCATGCATGGCTTTGCCAATGCATGGCAAAAAAACCCCTGGTAAAACGCTGCATGAACTCTTCTTTGCTGAGAGCGATATGGTTTTCACCGCTGGTCAATGGCGGCCGTGTAATGTAACGATGAGCAAAAACGACGGATCCATTACCATTTAAGCGTTGACGTGCATAGCTGATCAAGCTGTCTTTTCCTGATCCGGAAGGGCCGATTAGATAAAAGAAACGGCCCTTGGTTTTCGCTTCATACTTTTTCATCATAGCATAAATTTAATCGTATACGATCACTTGGCTCATGTTCCAGATAATGCTGTTGGAATTGTGTTATGTGCATTTGCCGCGAGGATCGGAGGCAACAACCCCATGGATTTATCGTTTTTGCTTCCTTTTTGCCTGAGGATCGAATTTCTCTATAAACGCTTTGGTGCTTAATTGTCGAAAATCCACCAGGTGACGGCGAAGCTTATCGCGCTTCCAATCCCACCAGTTGATTCGCATCAGGGCTTCTTGAATATATGCGTCGAAGCGTTCTCGAATGGGTTTGGCAGGGACACCGGCCACAATGGTGAATGGGGGCACATCCATGGTCACGACGGACCCCGCACCGACAGCTGCTCCAGTGCCGATGGACCGTCCCGGCAGGATGACTGCACCGTGGCCGATCCAGACGTCGTGACCGAAGGTCACGGGAAAGGAGCGACGCCAGTTGAAAAAATCATCGTCGTCTTCTGCCATGTCAAACTGACTGCTTCGGTAAGAAAAATGATGCAGCGCCGCTCGATGCAGTGGATGGTTACCGGGATTGATACGAACCCCGGCGGCAATGGAGCAAAATTTTCCAATTCGAGCGTAGATAATATCGCAGTCGTTGACCGCATAGGAATAGTCTCCCATCACGGTTTCGATGATTTTTGCTCTCGGACCGACTTCCGTCCATTCACCGAGTTTGGACTTTACGACGAGAGCGGTCGGATGGACGGTTGGAAGGCGGCTGAGTTTTTTAGGTAGTATTTCCATTAGTTTTAAATGCCAGAGCTTTCTAGTTAATCAGTGTACCAATGGCTGGATTCATAAATTTGCGAAAGAATTTCCGAACCATTTATCTGTCTATTATTAGGCAGGTGTTTGTGACGGGTTAAAATTTAGCTAATTTTATTATGTTAATTAGGTATGATATAAAACCTATATACTAATACAAGCGAGAATAAAACTGCTGAGGTACTACACGTTCAACAAAAATCGTGTCAAGCAAACGGGTATAATAATAATGATTGTTAAGATTTATTAGGTTATGTTTTACTATTCCGGCAGGTGAATGGTAAAGGTACTTCCTTTGCCCGGAGTGCTGTCAACCGTTATTTGCCCGCCGTGGGCCTGGACGATATGTTTAACAATGGCAAGACCCAGGCCGGTGCCTCCCTGCTCGCGGCTTCTGGCCTTGTCAACGCGGTAAAACCTTTCAAACAGGCGGGGCAGGTGTCTTTTTGAAATGCCGATGCCGCTGTCTTTAATACTAAGGGAAACACCGGAAGCAGTCTTTACCGCGTTGATTTGAATCTTACTTTTTTCACTGCTGTATTTGATGGCATTACCAATCAGGTTTACCACGGCTTGTTCAAAAAGTACCGGTTCGATGTTGGCCTCCAGCAAATCGTCACAGGTAAAATCTATTTCTATCTGTTTTGCGTCGGCCTCGGTCCGGCAAATCCTCACTGAAGAGGTAATCACTTTTTTTACTGCTGTTTTTCTCAGCTGAATCAGATTTGCCTCGTTTTCCTTTTCAATTCTGGAAAGATGCAGAAGATCATCAATAATCGCCCCGAGACGGTTTACATGTTTTTCGATGATGGATAAAAACCGGTTCGCTTCTTTTTCATTGTCCTTGGCGCCGCTTTGAAGTGTCTCCACAAAGCCCTTAATGGCGGTTAAAGGGGTTTTTATTTCATGGGAAACATTGGCCACAAAGTCCTGTCGCATCCTTTCCAGACGTCTTAGCTGAGTCACGTCGTTTAATACCAGCAGGGTGCCGATGCGCTTTTCTTTGGCATTGCGAAGGGGGGAGGCATTGGCATTTAAAATGCGATCGCCGTTATGATATAGAGTAATGTCACTCTTTATCGGGATGTTACTTTTCTGAGCTTTTTCCATAAATTCGGAAAGCCTGGTGTCCCTGATTATTTCCTGGAGGCTCTGGTTTTTTTCAGCAGCCGACAGTTTTTCAAGCATGTCTGCCGCAGTCTGATTGAAGCTTAAGATGTGTTCATTCATGTCCAGGGCAATCACTCCTTCAGCCATACTGGACAGTACTGCCTCAATTTGATTTCGTTGATTGACCTCAGTTTCTATCTGTTTGGCCATGTTGGCCGCCATCAGGTTCATCGCTTCAGCAAGATTTGCGGCTTCGGTTATGCCTGGAGAGGATAAACGGTATGTAAGATCGCCTTTGGCAAAATGTTCAGCCCCCTTTCTCATTTCTTCAATGGACCTGCTGATGCGTCGTGAGATATAAAAACATATCATTGCAGCAAACAGGGCGATAAAAAATCCCCCGAGAGTGATTCTGTCCTGAATGATGCCAAGCTCCTTATCGACTTCGGTTAAAGGAATGGATGTTCTTAATATGGCTTCGAGCCTGTGAGAAGATATTATGGGAAGGGCGACATACATCATTCTTTTATCAAGGGTTCTGCTGTATCTGAGAGCGCTTCCCGCCGGTTGCGACAGGGCTTTTAGAAATTCAGGGCGATCGGCATGACTGTCCATCACAGCCGGGTTTTCATCTGAGTCACCGATTACCCTGCCGTTGGGAAGGATCACCGTCACCCGAATCCGGGCGGAATTCCCTATTTGTTTACATAAACGATCAATCTCTTTTGGATACAAAGGCTTCAGATGCGGTTCAACCATCTCTTTAATGATTCGACCCTGGGTCTTAAGGCCTTCAATGGTCCTTTCCAGGAAATAGTCGCTTAAAAAACTTGAAGCATACCAGCTAACCACACCCAGGGCAACCAGGGTGATCATCAGATAAGTGGGAAAAAGCAGCCATATTAAGCGAATGGTTTTTTTCATGAAATATCCTTGAACCTGTAACCGACCCCTCTGACTGTCTCTATATACTTTCCTAAAGGACCGAGTTTTTTTCTAAGTCCTACAATTTGGACATCCACGCTTCGGTCGGTAACCGGATAATCATCACCTCTAATACCATCCACAATCTGCGAACGGGTAAATACCCATCCAGGCCGCCGGGCAAGCAGGAACAGGATTTGAAATTCGGTAAAGGTCAGCTCCACGGGGCTTCCTTTGACTGATACACTCCGCCTGCCTGGATGGATTTCAAGATCGTGGATGTGAATCACAGACTGCAAATCGACTGTTTCTTCCTTTTGTCTTCTGAGGGCAGCACGAATTCTGGCCAGAAGAACTCGCGGGGAAAAGGGTTTGGTGATGTAATCGTCTGCCCCGAGTTCGAGACCGGCAACAATATCGGCTTCCTCCCCTTTTGCGGTGAGCAGTATGGTGGGGATATGCATTGTTTTTGCATCTTTTTTTAGTTTTTTCAGTACGTCCAGACCGTCTATACCCGGAAGCATCAGATCGAGCAAAATAAGATCCGGATTTTCCGACCGTGAGCTCCTTAATGCCGTTTCACCGGACAGGGCTTTTATGATTTTATAACCTTCTTTTTCTAAATTATAACCGATCAGTTCCAGTATATCTTTTTCGTCATCCACAATAAGGATTTTATCTCCGGACATATTTCCTCTTTTTATTCATCTATAGTTTTCCGTGCCGTACAATTTCACCTTCTATCATATAAATGACCTCTTCTGCAATATTGGTGGCATGGTCCGCCAGACGTTCCAGGTGCCGCGAAATAAGAAGCAGGTTAATCAGATAACTGACCTTATCAGGATGTTGCGAAATGGCTGTTTTTATCAAACGATATGCCTCTTCTTTTTTTGCATCCACTTCGTCATCCAATACCAGCACTTTAAGTGCGAGATCATCATCCATGTTTACCAGGGCATCCAAACTCATTTTAAGCATGGTTTCCGCTTTTTCAGCCATGACGGAATAGTCGAAGATAAAATCAGATCCTTCTTTTTTGGTGATCGTCTTCACTCTTTGGGCGATATTTACCGCCTGGTCTCCTATTCTTTCAAGGTCATTGTTGATCTTTATCACCGCCACCAGAAATCGAAGATCAACGGCCACCGGCTGATGCAGGGCAATTATTTTCAGACATTCTTCTTCGACTTCAACTTCCATCTCGTCGATTTCATGGTCAGAGGCAATGATCTTTTGCGAAATCTCGCCATCAAATTCCTCAATGGCTTTGATGGCCATTCGAACGTTTTCTTCCACCATTGCCCCTAAAGAAAGTATCTTTTTCTTAATTTTTTCCAGCTCTCTATGAAAGTGCTTTGTCATGTTAGTGTCTCCATTACCCAAATCGGCCCGTGATATAGTCTTCGGTCTGTTTGAGTTTCGGTCTGGTAAAAAGGGTATCGGTATCACCTGTTTCAATGAGTTTTCCAATATAAAAAAAAGCGGTTATATCTGAAACCCTTGCCGCCTGCTGCATATTGTGAGTCACAATGATGATGGTATAAAATTCTTTTAAGGTTTGTATCAGCTCTTCTATTTTCTGGGTGGCGAGGGGATCCAGCGCCGAAGCCGGTTCATCCATCAGGATCACCTCGGGCTTTATCGCCAGGGCACGGGCGATACATAACCGCTGCTGCTGGCCGCCTGAAAGACCCAGTGCCGATTCATGGAGCCGGTCTTTGACCTCGTCCCACAAAGCCGCCTGCTTAATGCTTTCCTCAACACGCCGGGCCACATAGGCTTTGTCCTTTATTCCGTTTACAATAAGTCCATAGGCCACATTATCATAAATCGTTTTGGGAAAGGGATTTGGTTTTTGGAAAACCATGCCCACTCGCTTTCTGAGCAGCACGACATCCAGAGATGATGCATACATATCCTGGTCTTCAATCATGATTTTTCCCTCAACACGGGTCCCCGGGATTAAATCGTTCATCCTGTTCAAACAGCGTAAAAAGGTGCTTTTGCCGCATCCGGAGGGTCCGATAAGGGCGGTTACCTGACGGTCGTAAAAATCAAGGGAAATATCATGAAGGGCCTGAAAGTCTCCATAATAAAAGTTAAGGTTTTCTGAAGTAATCTTTAAAGCTTTATCCATTGTTTTTCCTTTTATTGCAGTCTCCTGCGTAATCTTAAACGGTAAATAATGGCAATCAGATTCATTCCTAAAACAAGTGCGATTAAGACAAGGGCGGTGCCGTATTGAAGGTGTCGGGTCACTTCTATTTCAGTTCCTGCGGTGGCCAGGACATAAATGTGATATGGAAGGGCCATGACTTCGTCAAAAATGGATGTTGGCAGAACCGGTGTGAAAAATACTGCACCGGTAAACATAATGGGCGCTGTTTCTCCGGCGGCCCGACTAATGCCTAATATGGCGCCGGTGAGGATGCCCGGCATGGCGGAAGGGAGTACCACCTTTCGAATGGTTTGCCACTTGGTTGCTCCCAGGCCGAGAGATGCTTCTCTGTAAGTATCCGGAACCGCTTTCAAGGCTTCCTCGGTAGCGCCGATAATGACCGGCAAAGACATGGCCCCAAGTGTTAGAGCTCCGGCAATGATGCTGACCCCCATTTTTAATATCACCACAAAAAAGGCCAGACCGAAAAGACCGAATACCACCGACGGCACGCCTGCCAGATTATTTATTCCCAGCCGGATCAGTCTTAGAGCACGTCCGGGACGGGCATATTCGTTGAGGTAAATGGCTGATGCGATGCCGATGGGCATGGCAACGATAATGGCTCCAATACTTAGGGAGAATGTTCCCACAATACACGGAAGAATCCCTCCCTTGGTCATGGAGTCTATTGGCGGCTGGGTCAAAAATGTCCAGGTAATTGCCTTCCAGCCGTTTTTTACCATAAAAAAAACGATAATAAACAGCGCAATACCGTTGATCACTGCGGCAATACGGAAAGCCGAAAAAGCAACAGACTGAAAAATTTTTCTGCGGACCCCGCCAGAAGCGGATTGAACCGGGGTGGCAATTTCCTTGTACTCTGCCTGTTTGCCGGTGGTAGCTAATTTTAAATTTTTACCTAATAGAAAAGCCATGGTTTCTGCCTGTGTTTTATTGAAAAATGTCAGTGATACAGTTTTGAATTTATTATTTAGTTATAATGATGCTTCACCGGTCTGTCTATATTTAAATGCAATATGGTCCGCAATCAAATTGAAGACAAGGGTAAATAAAAATAGTACAATTCCGGTGGCAAATAGAGCGAAATAATGTTCTCCTCCCACAGGAGCTTCCGCCATTTCCGAAGCAATGCTTGCCGGCATGGGCCTGACCGGATCGAAAATAGATTCGGGCAGCATGGCCGCTCCGCCTGCCACCATCAAAACCACCATGGTTTCTCCAATCGCCCGTGACAGCCCAAGGATAACCGCTGTGCTGATCCCCGAAATAGATGCAGGCAGGATCACCCTGACAATCGTTTCCAGGTGTGTCGCCCCAAGGGCCATGGAAGCTTCCTTCAGGGCCAACGGTACGCTGTGTATGGCATCTTCGGAGATACTGCATATGGTAGGAATTGACATAAATGCCAGCATGAGTGACGCATTAAAAAGGTTTAGCCCGGTAGGGATATTAAAAACATTCTGCAGAAAGGGAGCCACCAGTACCATGCCGAAAAAACCGATCACCACGGAGGGAAGGGCGGCCAAAAGCTCAACCACAGGTTTAAAAATCTCGGAAACCTTTTTGGATGCAATTTCAGCCAGAAAAACCGCAGTCATCACACCAAGGGGTATGGATATCACCGCTGAGACAAAGGTAACCACCACAGAAGCCACAATCAGCGGAAAAATTCCAAAATCAGGAGGTTCAGATGTGGGATACCAGTAGTGGCCGAACACAAAGTCTTTGATGGAAACAGTTTTAAAAATCGGCAGGCCTTCTTTGAAAAGAAAAACCATAATCAGAAAAAGGGTGGTAATAGAAGCCATTGCAATGAGGAAAAAGATTTTCTGTACCGACTTTTCTACGGTCTGTCTCTTTAGTGCCATTTATACTCCCGTGGTGGTGCGCAAAGCGCATGGCCGGCAAATTTTAACCTAAGTTTTGCCATGCGCTTTGCTTCCCCGATCTTTCTAAGGAGAGGGCTGGGGGAAAATAGTACCACTTAAAATAATATTGAAAAGAGTTCAGATTAGTATAATTTTACATATCCTGCTTTTTTCACATATTTCTGGCCTTTTTGAGGATTGAGCATAAAGTTGATGAAATTGAGCGTATCTCCTTTTGGCCAGCCTTTGGTGAACATGAAAAGGGGTCTTGAGATGGGGTAGGTGCCGTTAAGTGTGGTGGCTTCGGTTCCTTCTACTCCATTCACCTTCAACGGTTTCACTTTTCTGTTAAGATAACCGATACCGATGTAGCCAATGGCATGCTTATTATTGGAAACTGCCTGTACAATAGCGCCGTTGGAAGCCATCACCTGTGCCCTGGGTGTGACCCGTTCTTTTTTCATGACTTTTTTGGCCCAGGTTTCATAGGTTCCGGATGAGGTGTCCCGTGAAATAACGACAATTTTAAGATCAGGCCCGCCGAGTTCTTTGAAATTTTTAATTTCACCTTTATATAGGGCTTTCAATTGAGCAGTCGTTATATTTTTTATTTTGTTGCTCGGGTGCACCACTGGAATAATGGAATCATAAGCTATTGCAAAAGGAACCGGATAGACGCCTTTCTCGTGGGCAAGTTTTACTTCCTTGCCTTTGATGAATCGAGAAGCGTTGGCAATATCCGTAGATCCGTCGATAATGGCCTTGATACCATTTCCTGATCCACCGCCCGAAAGGGAAATTTTTACATCCGGATGTTCACTCATATAAGCTTCCACCGCCTTTTGTGCAATGGGAAGCACAGTGGTTGATCCTTTGATGACAAGATTGCCCGCAAAAACGGGATGGGTGATGACAGCCAGTGCCAGTAATGAAACCATAATAAAAATAGATTTTTTCATTTTATCCTCCATAATGTTGTGATTAATAATATGAGTCAATTGTTAGATTTGTGTGAGTAAACTGTAAAGATTTGATTAGATTTTCCCTCTCACCTCCTTGTTTTTATTAAAAACCAGTGTTACATCGGTTTGAGAAAGGGAAATTAATCAGCAAATGTTAGAGAAATATTAGAGGCAAGTTAAATATTTGTATGCAGCTATTTTTCTGGGTCATCTTACGATTAGTTGTAGTTGATCAAGGCAGGTCAAGCAAATAATCTTCAATTGAGTCAGTGTGTTTTTATAGGGTTCGCACCAAAGGCGGATTTACGCTACGCTCCAACAAGGAAACAATCCCGCTTGCAGCGGGACATGGTTCGAGTGTTCCTCCACAGAACAAACGTTTGGAGAAGAATCTTTTCTATTTTCCTTTGAATTCAGGAGGGCGTTTTTCCATGAACGCTTTAAACGCTTCCATCACGTCATCACAGGGCAACGTTGAAGCGTTTTTTTGCGCCACATATTCCAGTCCCGGATAGATGCCATTATCACGGCTGTAAAGTATCACCTCTTTGGCTCCCTGAACAGCCAGGGGTGAGTTGCCGGCGATTTCTTCGGCCAGTTTTTTTGCTTTTGCAAACAGTTCCTTTTGATTATCAGCGATGTGTGTGATGAATCCCATTTGTAAAGCCTCTGCCGCAGTAAAATTTCTGCCGGTCAGGGCCAGCTCGCGAAACCAGCCGTGGCCGATAATGGTAGGCAAACGCTGCAAAGTACCCAGATCAGCAATGATGGCGATCTTAGTTTCCCTGATGGAAAACAAGGCATCCTTACTGGCCACACGTATGTCACAGGCGCTTAACAGGTCAACGCCCGCGCCGATACAAAGGCCATGTGCTGCAGCGATAACCGGCTTCTTGCACCTTTCAATCATGTTCATGCTTTCCTGCATCTCCAAGATCACTTTTCTAAGCTGCTCCCTGGAATCGGCGGAATCGGCGCCAATAAGAGTTGCCGCATCATACAGGTCCAGGCCACCGGTAAAACATTGGCCTTCGGCCTGTATCACCACCACCCTCACCTCCGGGTCCTTATCAAACCTGGGAAAGATTTCGCGCAAACTGGAAAAACATTCCAGATTCATACTGTTGCGCTTTTCGGGTCGATTTAAAATCAACCATGCAATATGACCTTCTTTCTTGACTTTAAAAAAATCGTTGCCGCTCATCACTAATAACCTCCCTGTTGATAAAATTTACCAATTAAGTTTTTTCAATTTCGTTTTAATTAAATACATCGAAAGTACCCTCAGCGTTTCATTAAACTTTGTGTTGTGGCAGTTGATCCACAATACCATGAAGAAAGCTGGGACGCAATGTCTTCATACCTTGACCTTCATAACAGACCGGTGATGGAGTACCCATAGGCAAATATGTTTCTATAGTGGTTGCCAAAAAAACGTTCCGTTATCGAAACGTTTTTTTCTACAACCACATATACCGCAATTTCATATTTCGGGACATATTTGTGTCAAGCGGTATAACCCCGGCAAATGGGCCCAAACCCGGATCAATATCTTTTAAATACCGGGATTATTCCCGGTCGGGTTTACCGGCCGGTATACTATTTTTTTAAAATTCATGAAATCTGACAAAACGATGTAATTTCGAGAATCTGCCGTAGCTTTTTTATTGACAAGGGAAAATATTGATTCTATATATCATCTTTGCTCTAAGAAAAAGCCTATATAAAAATTATATTTGTAATTTTTAAAGAATAAACAGCAAGTTGAGAGGAGGTGACCACAACTTACCCGAAAGGGGAAATAATAAATTATTAAAAGTCTCAGTTGTTAATTTCAATAACGAATGGAGGTAAAACGATGGCAAAACATGAGACCCCTTTGTTGGATCAGCTTGAGTCCGGACCATGGCCGAGTTTTGTATCCGATCTTAAGCAAGAAGCCGCATCAAGGGCAAAGAATGAAAAGAACATAGAGTACCAGATTCCACAGGATGCGGTTGATGACCTTCTCGGCGTGCTTGAGCTTTCTTATAAGCATGGAAGGACTCACTGGAAACATGGTGGGATTGTAGGCGTGTTTGGCTATGGCGGCGGTGTGATCGGACGTTACTGTGACCAGCCCGAAATGTTCCCGGGTGTGGCCCATTTCCACACCATGCGTGTCAGCCAGCCTGCAGGCAAGTTCTATACCACGAAATACTTAGAAGATATCTGTGACCTTTGGGAAAGACGTGGAAGCGGTGTCACCAACATGCATGGCTCCACCGGTGATATCATTTTCCTCGGTACTACCACACCCCAGCTTGAAGAAGTGTTTTGGGAACTGGGCCATAACCTGAACCAGGATCTTGGCGGTTCCGGTTCCAACCTGAGGACACCTTCCGATTGTATCGGCGCTGCCCGATGTGAATATGCCTGCTATGATACACAGGCCATATGCCATGATCTTACCAATGAGTATCAGGATGAACTTCACAGGCCGGCATTTCCTTACAAATTCAAGTTTAAATTCGACGGATGTCCCAACTGCTGTGTCGCATCAATTGCAAGGGCAGACCTTTCCTTTATCGGTACCTGGCGCGATGAAATCAGGATCGATCAGGAGGCGGTGCAGGCGTATGTCGGTGGAGAGATTCCACCCAACGGTAACGCCCATTCCGGGCGTGACTGGGGTCCTTTTGATATCCAGAAAGAGGTGATTGACCTTTGCCCCACCAACTGCATGTGGATGGAAGGCAAAAAACTGATGATCGATGACAAGGAATGCACCCGCTGTATGCACTGCATAAACGTGATGCCGAGAGCATTGAGAATAGGCAATGACAGGGGTTGTTCCATCTTTGCAGGTGCCAAGGCTCCGATTCTTGATGGTGCACAGATGGGGACTCTGATCGTTCCATTTATAAAGGTTGAAGAACCTTATGATGAAATAAAAGAGACCGTCATCGAGCCCATCTGGGATTGGTGGATGGAAGAAGGTAAAAACCGTGAGCGGTTGGGCGAACTGATGAAGCGACAGGGTTTCCAGAAACTGCTTGAAGTAACCGGTTTTAAACCGGATCCGAGAATGGTTCAGGAACCCCGTACCAACCCGTATATTTTCTGGAAAGAAGATGAAGTTGAAGGCGGGTTTGATCGTGATATTAACGAATTTAGAAAATTCCATCAGAGATAGGAGGGGCATAAAATGGCATTTGTATCTTCAGGTTATAATCCGGATAAACCGATGGAAAACAGGATTACCGACATCGGTCCGAGAAAATATGATGAATTTTACCCTCCGGTCATAGCAAAGAACAAGGGTAAATGGTTGTATCATGAAATTTTGGAACCAGGTGTTCTGGTCCATGTGGCAGAATCGGGTGACGAGGTTTACACGGTAAGAGCCGGCGGATGCCGCCTGATGAGTGTGACGCACATCCGTGAAATCATGTCTATCGCAGACCAGTACTGTGACGGATACCTTCGGTTCACCACACGAAACAACATTGAGTTTATGACGGACAGTAAAGATAAGGCCATGGCTTTGAAGGCTGATCTTGATGGCCGTAAATTTGCAAGTGGCAGTTTTAAATTTCCTGTCGGTGGAACCGGTGCAGGGGTGACCAACATCGTTCACACCCAGGGATGGATCCACTGCCATACTCCGGCAACCGACGCATCCGGTACGGTAAAGGCCACGCTGGACGTTTTGTTTGACGATTTTAAGGCCCACCGAATGCCGGCACAGTTGCGTATCTCCATGGCATGCTGCCTGAATATGTGTGGAGCGGTTCACTGCTCGGATATCGCCATTTTGGGATATCACCGCAAACCGCCCATGATCGATCATGAATACTTGGACAAGATGTGCGAGATTCCACTGGCCATTGCCGCCTGTCCGACAGCAGCCATCAAACCTTCCAAGGTCAAACTGGATGACGGCACGGAAGTTAAGAGTGTTGCAGTAAATGAACCCAGATGTATGTTCTGCGGCAACTGTTACACCATGTGTCCTTCCATGCCTCTGGCAGACGATGTGGGTGACGGAATCGTGCTTATGGCTGGGGGTAAGGTTTCCAACAGAATCAGCCCGCCCAAGTTTTCCAAGGTCGTGGTCGCTTTTATTCCCAACGAAACTCCTCGATGGCCAACCATGACAGCCACCATCAAGAGAATTGTTGA
>JAXHVO010000110.1 GCA_034189135.1 Thermodesulfobacteriota bacterium
AGGTAGCCAAGATTTGATTTACTACTGGCTGCCATCATTTTGAACGGTAGTAATTTAATGAACGAACATAACCAACCGGCTGGCTCGTAAAACCATGACTTTTCGTTCAGGCACTATTTAGGATATCATTAATGACGGCCAAGAATATTATTATAAAACCACCCAGAAATATAATGGATTCCATTTCCTTGTTCAAGGATTCGATCAGGAGCACATAGAGGGCGTAAAGTAATATCACCAACGTAAAAATCTGATAAGCTGGCAGGGTATGCGAAAAGAGATGTACAGGTAACAAGATGACCATAGCAGAAAAGACCGTGCTGGTAACGTTAACAAGGTTAAGGAATTTTTTGGAAAACCGCTCTGGAAAAAGTCGATGGACAAATTGGGTAAATACCGGCACCGATAGATAAAAGGACAGATATTCCAGCTTGACTAGCAATTGCCAGTTTATAGTGGGAAATAGTTCCATCAGATATCTCTCGCCGGTGGTGAGGATCCTTAAGGATATGAGGAAACAAAAGGCGCTAAAAATTAACGGTGCCTTTTCCTTTCGGCGTAGAAAAAAGAGCCCTAAATGGTAAAAGGCCATAACAATGATGCTGCCGAAAAGAAATATATCATAATTAATGCGTTTTGATCTCATCGCTCTGAGATCATTCGCTTTCCCCAATGTTAGCTTCTCCCAGGCACCGCCTCTGCGATGATGGAAGTTGGACACTTGCATGATGAGGTCCAGACTCGAACCGTCAGGCTGAAAATCAGCAACCCCGGGGTGATATTTTGCTTGCGATGTCTCACGCGTTTTCCCCACTTTTCCGATGGAGCATAATGCTTTACCGTTTAAAAACAGATTAAGCGCCGATCCCATATCCATATATTTAATCGCCAGCGATTTTGCTGCCGGGCTGGGATGGATAAAAATCCTTAAGCGATACGTGGCATAACCCTTTGGTGCGGGTCGCGTGTTATCTGATTTGAATGTATGCCAGAAGCCGGGCACAACAATGAAACCGGATTTTTCCGGTGGACTGGCTGATAAAAAATCTTGAGGGGGGATCAATTGATTCCAATAAAATTCATACTCACCTGAGAGATCGATCGGGCCATCCTGGTCAAAATCCCAACTCGAAAGATCCAGAACACCTCTCACCGCTTTTGGAGTCCTTTTCTTATCACCATTGCTTGTACAGCCAATAATAAAACAAAAGACTATTATACAGCAATATTTCAGTACCTTATAATTCATATTGTCCGATCGGTGCAGCGGCCGGGTCCGATCCCTTAGGAAAATGGTTGCAAAACTCATCTTACAATTTAACCGGCGGGTGACAAACTTAAAAGATATTTGTCATTATCGGCCATTTTTCTAAAAACTTAAGTGGATATTGATTTTACTATCAGTTTAACCCTAAACCCTATCCGAACACTGCAATAAGTTTTGGCAAAAGCTTAAATTTTCATCTGTTTCCTTGTAAGCGATTGGTTGCTAGGTCGAAATCAGAACCAGGGCAACTATCGCAGCGCCGACACCCGCCCATTGCTGTCCTTTCAGCCGTTCCTTAAGCAGGAACCAGGCGAGCAGCACCGTTGTGGCGGGATAAAGCGAGGCCAGGATGGCAGATACATCGAGACGCCCGGTTTGGGCGGCCAGGGCGAAAAAGGCGTTCCCGGCGGCATCGAGAATGCCGGTTAGCGCGATGCAGGGAATTTGGTTTCCCGGTGGTACGAAACGGGTTTTTTTCATCAACAGCACGATCGCCATCATGCTGGTGGAAGCCGTCCTGGCGGCCACCAACGGCCAGAATATGCCCTGGCTGCTCACATATCCGATGCAGACAAAAAACAGGCCGAATCCCAGCCCGGCAACCATCGACAGGCCGAGTTCCGCTTTTCTAATCCGGGAGCTGCTTTCCGGAGCGGAGAGAAACCAAACCGCCATAAAGGCCACCGCAAATCCCGAAATCTGTGTCAGCCGGGGAAGGCCTTCCGTGAAGAAGGCGAAGCAGACCGGTAACATGGCGGTCAGCACCGCCGAAAGAGGGGCCACCACTCCCATGCGGCCGGATGCAAGGCCTTTGTAAAAGGCCGTCAGTCCAAGAACGCCGCAGATGCCGGCAACCCCGCCCCAGACCAAAGCGGGCGTTGCCGGCACCGGTTCCGAAAAAAGAAAGCCGAATGTCACCAGCATCAGGGCGCCGATCACCTGGGAAAACAGAATCACCGTCAGCACACTGTTGCGCCTGGAGGCCCAGCCTCCGCTAAAATCCCCGGCCCCCCACACGATGGCGGAGCTAAGACCGTATGTAATGGCAATGGTTTCCGAAGTCATTTTTTTGATACGTTCAATTCGTTATGATCCATCCAGAAATTTCGGAGGACGTTTAGATTGGTGAAGCGCAAACCCCTCCGTGCACCATACCATAGGGCTGGAGGTGCTTTTGCTGAACTTTCACTTCCAGATCGGATTTTCCCCGATGTATAGACCGGATCTTCATGGAAAGCAGGGAAAAATAGGGGGAACTGTTTACAATCTCTGCAATGGCTTTAACGTGGTCGGGATTGAGTTTTTTTGGCTCGGGCACCTTTCACTCCTTCAATTTTGACACTAATTTTGTAGATTTACAAATCATCTCTGGTAATGGCTCAAATGGGTACCTTTATCCTCAATGGAAAATATAACTCTTTCTCAGAATGAGACCCTTGAAAAATGTTCAATTTTGGCATAGTTCAAGGCGGACGAAATTTTTAACCGGAAGAATACATTGAGTATTTTGAGGATTAAAAATTGAGTCCAACGCAGAAATCTGCCAAAGGGGGACCTTTTGCAAAGGTCTCAGAATTTTTCGGCTGCTTTTTTAAGCAGTTGTTGAACCGGTGGGCTGAACCAGCAATCCAGAAAAATTTCCTGTTTTGCTTGGTGGTTTTTTTCGTATACCACCCGGACCGCCTCCACACGGTTGGCCTTAATCGCTGCAAATGCCTTTTTTGTGAGGGCCGCCACGTTGGCAATCTTTTTCAAAGCATGGTTTTCAACCTTGTTTTGAGAAAGGACTTCATCCACCAGGCCAATTTTTTCGGCCTTGATCGGTTCGATGAATTCACCCAGGTAAATCATTTCGGTTGCCGCCCGGTCACCCACAATTTGCCGCAGCATCAAATCGGACAGATAAGGCACCGGGACACCTATTTTAATCTCATTCAACCCCAGTAATTTTCTGCCGGAAGCTAAAAAACGATAATCACAACTGGAGGCAAGAATCGTTCCCCCTGCAATGGCATGACCGGTTATGGCACAGGCTGTGGGTATGGGAAGTGTAAAAATATCGAATACAACCTGATTAAATCTATAATAAAATTCGGTCATTTTAGATCTGTCCAGCTTCAATAATGCCGGTAAATCAAAACCGATACTGAAAAACTTTTCCCCTCCAGCCAGAACCATACCGCTAAACTCTGCTTTAATCCGGTTCACTGCGGCAGAAAGATTTTCCACCAGGGTGGTATTAATCGCATTGGTCACTTGGTTATCCAATCGCAACACTGCCACGTTATGGTGTTGTTCTAGTTTTACTTTTTCCATCGCCTCCTCCTAAGATAAAAGACTTTTTCTTAACCTTTTCGCTAGCGACACCATTAACAATCCAACCTTTTTTAACGTTACGCCCCGGTAATGGTTACAGAAAAACCGGCAATAATGACAGAACCAGTAGACATGCCATACTGAAGTTAAAAACCTTTCGATAAAAATCGGTGGTTAATAATCGTCTGATATTGGTGCCCAGAAATGTCCAAAAAGATACACAGGGAAAGCAAACGATACAAAACACAACGGCAATAAGCAAAACCTGGAGAAAAACATCCCTGCCCACTGAAGTAAAGGTGGCAATCGCGCCAATTGCTATCATCCAGGCCTTGGGGTTGACCCATTGGAAGATAACGGCCTGCCAGAAAGTAAAGGGCTTCTTGCTGATGCCTTTACTATCAAAATCACTGAATGTGGCAATCTTGTATGCAAGATACAGCAAGTATGCCGCTCCAACATACTTAAGGATATGGTGAATCACCGGAAAGGATGTAAACACACTGCCAAGGCCCAGCCCCAGTAAAATAATCATGACAGGAAAACCTAAAACAATACCAAAGATATGGGGGAGTGTTTTCTTGTATCCGAAATTCACCCCTGACGCGGTCACCATCACATTATTTGGCCCGGGTGTGATTGCCATAGAAATGGAAAACGATAACAATGATAGCATGAATTCAAATTGCATATATTTTATCTTTCGTTCCTTCAATACACAGGTGATTGCAAATGAATATCACCTATGGTAGATATCATAAACAAATTTTAAAAGAAAGTAATCCAATGAGCGACTTAATTAGTGCCTGAACGAAAAGTCATGGTTTTACGAGCCAGCCGGTTGGTTATGTTCGTTCATTAAATTACTACCGTTCAAAATGATGGCAGCCAGTAGTAAATCAAATCTTGGCTACCT
>JAXHVO010000111.1 GCA_034189135.1 Thermodesulfobacteriota bacterium
ATTTTCAATAATTTCAGTAAGCTATGATTGCTCAAAACACTATATAAAATCAGCGGGTTATGATTGGATAGACCGTGCCTCATCGCTTTGCAAACGGAAAATATTTTTGAGAACTACTATAATCCTTACAAATGTGTCGGCGGTTGTTGTAATTTCAAAGTTTTGCTTTGATTGTTTTAAAGAATCGATAACTCTTTTGCACTGATTTTTAAATTCCGGATGATGATTGACGAAAAAATCAAGGTCATCGGAATATCGATGCCGTAAATAATTTCGACTTAATGCGGTACCTCCCGTTAGATAGAAATCCACATTCGAGGACTGAACCAGTGTTAATATTTTATCCTGAAAAGGATATATCTTATTTTGATAAAACTTCTCTGGCATATAGGAATCTGTCTTTTAATGCTTTGGGGTAAATCCGGTTAATTACCTGATCGCTTAAAGCCTGTTTGAGATTTTCTAATGGAACAAGTTTTAACAGGGTATACCAGTCGTAAGTTGTCAACAGTCTAGCATATAAGTCGGCTTTTTTAATTTGCCCAATTCCGTCTATTTTTCCATCCAGCATTTGATAGAGTTGCTCAGGGTCAACATTCATATCCCAGTATAGTCTGGAAAACATTTTTATTTTCTTATTTTTTGGAAAGTGTTGCATTCCGTACTAACAGTTTTAATCTATATCCGATTCGAGACTATGTTTTTTAAAAAGTCAGAAAATTTTTGCAATGTTTCACCTGATGTTTACAGGCCATTTTATCACACCGGCAATAAATAACATTCCAAGTGTTTGGCCAATCCTTATCCTCTGCGGAAACCGCTTTTTGTATGATTAAATCTGATAATCCGGTTTTATGTTTTTCCATTTTAAAAAACCGGCAATTGAATCTAATAGTTCCTTTAAATCATCAATTTTAGTTTGCAGAATTTGATATAGCTGATCATCGTTTATTTCCCAATAGATGTGTACCAGTCGGTTTCGAAATTTAGCCATTTTTATCAATTCTTCTGAAAAATCTTCAGTAATAGTTCCAACTTCAGCCATCACCCTAAAGGTGTCCGCATAATCTTCCGGCACACGATAGCCGTTTCTTGAAATGATATGATTGCACATATCAATACTTGATTCGATGGCGACGATAAAATGGTATTTTGCACTTCCGATTTTGTCAGGGTCTTTGATAAACTTATCCTGACTTAAATTTCTCAATGACTGAAGACGCCTGACACTTTTTCTAAGCTCGGAAACAATCTTTAACATTTTATCTTTGTCATACCGGGGCATCGATTACATCCTCCAAATATTGCCTTCTAAATCTCGAAAAATCAAAGTACTTTTTTAATACAATATTTTCGAAATCGGCACGCCGATTCGGGTTACTGTCGAAAATCAACTGTCCGTGACGTATGGCATTTTGTACAAAGGAGAGAGGTGCGTGGTTAAGGGCTCTGACGTCTATTTCGAATTTCACCTGTTTGTAAAGCTTAATTTCAAGTTCCATCTCATATTCGAGCAGATTATCAGGCTGACTTTGCGTAAGTATGCCCAGATCAATGTCTGCAAATGATTGATGAGAAATAAATGAGCCAAAAATATAAGCAGCGAATATTTCACTATACTGTTGCAAGCAAGATGAAATGATGTCTATAACTTCATCCTTTTTTTTCTTTTTTATAGAATATTTTTTCTTTTTGTTCATTCTTTGTTGATCTGCTAAAATTTCACTGAGCATGTCTTTTAAAATATATTTGTACGCTTATTTTAGTTCGAACGTTTTCCGGATGTTTGTCGGTAAAAAATATCAGCGACTTTATTAATTTCAATTAAATCGAAAAGCTTTTTTACACTCTTTTCATTCCCATAATTCAATACGGCTTCAACCACAGCATATAGGCTGATATTCGGCTTTTCTTCAGGTTTTATCCACCAGAACAACGAACTGTTTTCCATTATAAAGTCTTTAAACTCAGCATTCATTCCCATTTCTCAGTCCCCTGGTTATATATACTACGAAACCGGCCCTGCTTATTATCCTTACTCCATCATCGCCACCTTGCTTAGTGAAATTCCATTTTTTAATATGGTCTGTAATATATTTTCCCTTTCCTCAACACTGGTAATAATGATTTTATCGAAATAGATTGTGCTCAGGTAATCCGGGTCTGTAATCACAAAATCCATAAAAATCTCACCTGCTTTATTATCATCCACAACGGCAACTAGTTCTAACGGCGTTTCTTTTAAAGAGATATATGCGATTTCGGCCAGATCGCCGCTACCGTAAAAGACAATTTTTTGATTACCGTTTTTTGTCAACCCGGAAAATAAAACTCTTAATTTCTGACGTGCCGATTTATAGAATTGAAATGAATACTGAATATATTGATAGGTCAGTCGTGTTTTTTCAGCAGCGCCTTTGGGGGTAAGAATGTACTTGACCCTGTTTTTGGGAATATTTTTAATCTTGAAGAGCCCTTTTTGCGCAAGTCTTTTTACAAAAGAATTCACCAGGCCCAGCGAAATATTCAGCTTGCCGGCCAGGTATCGCTGACTTGGTGTTTTATCTTTGTCTATCTCTTCAAGAATTTTTAAGGTGCGTAGGTCTTGATTGTCCATCAATTAAATTCGGTGCGCTTATCTGTCCAATCTCTGAGTCCCCGATGAGCGGGATCTACGCTTCGCCTTTCTTGACCTTGAACAAAAATAAACATTTTTCAAAGGTCTCGATAGGTAAGATCATTAATGTTCATGTCTGCGTTAGTATGCTTCTTTCTGTGTCTATTTTTTTTGCGTTATAAAGCTTTTAATAACTGCTCATATTTATTATGGTCACCAATCCAGTACCAAATAACTGAATTCTCATTTCTTATAGCAAGGGCGCGGTAATCCATTGTCACTCTAACTGACCAGATATTGTATTCTGTATTCACACATTTGAAATTCAGAGAAGGATGGAAAGGGTTCTTCTTCCAAAGATCAAACTTTCTATCTGCATCCTTTTGAATCTTCTTTGGTAATCCTTTGTATGATTTCCAATACGACTTTACAGTAAATGGATTCATTACATCTCCTGACTTTTTCCATTAATATGTTCTTGCAGAGCTTGTTTTGCCATATTAATCATTGGTTCTGGAGACTTTGATAATAATTCCTGCCATTTCTGTTCACTATAAAGTTCATTTACAAAATTTCTCAACAGTTCTAAGGCCTGATCCCTATGAACTTTATCAATACCTTCCAAAATCTCAACAGCGGTCAAAGATTCCGGAGTCAAAGATTTTACAGTTTGCATTACGTCACCTCTCTATTTTTTATTTTTTCATGAAACTTAAAGTTAATACAAGAGCTTTGCATAACCTCTAAAATTTTGATCAAAAAACCTTATTTTTATTCTATTTTCAAAGGTCTCAAGGTCTGCAGAATTTTTAAATAGCTCCGCCTGGTGGGTTACATTGTGTAATTAGTGAAACTGGTGCGGATCATGATTGAGGTAAATCTTGATGCCGTCGTAAAAAGTCTCATCTACTGCGTTGTAGTGGTTTTTTCAGGAACTCGACATACTAAATGTATAGTCTCGTTACTGAAAAATCACTACGCCTTGTATATAAGCCTTTTTACTTAGCCATCCGGCGCTTATTCAAAGATTTTTTATGAGCTCATCGATATTTAGATGTTCATTTTGTAAACGTTCAGTAGTTGAACATATTCCAAACTTCATGTCAAGCAAAAAAAATGAATTATTTAATCTGATAGTTATAACCGGTAGCAAAATTTTTTATCGGTATGAATCGTGAGAGGAATTGTGTTATTTTTTCAGTAAAAATTAAAGCCCAATTGAAAAAAGCACGAAATTGAGAAAACAAGAAATTTCTTATCTTTTTTCTTTGTTTTCGTCCTTTCGTGCTTTTTTGATAAAAATATTTTATTTCCCCGTGTTTTTAAACGGTGATCAACTCTTTATTAACTTCAAAAGTCCTTTGCCCGATGCCTTTTACTTTCATAATGTCCTGCGGGGCTTTAAAAGGACCGTTCTTTTCCCGGTATTCAATAATTCTCTTTGCATATTTCGGGCCGATTCGTTTAAGTTGAATCAGTTCCTCTATGGATGCTTTGTTTATGTTGATTTTTTTCACATCCCCACCAATTGCCGGACCGCTTAAAACCATGATAAAGGCGGCAACAACAGATAACACCAACATTACTTTCATTTTTCTCATTCTCTTTTCCTCCTTTTCTAATAGGTTAAAAGTGATGACATGCAAAAAGCCGCATATACCGTGTTACAATGGTTTTTCCCCGCTGCTTTTCACAGAGGTATATGCAACTTTCTACCATGCCACAGGTAATACGTGTTACAAATTGTCAAAGAAAAAGGTTCGACTTAAAGCCATTATTTTTTCATATGTTTAAATGCGTTTTTAATGATACTGTCCTTTCGTATATGATATTTCGAGTTTTTTATCTGAACGCTTATTCTTGACCTTATTTTATGTCCCTGTTAAAAGATCAGAAAAAAATGATTTTATATTTACCTTAAGCCAAATATTATTAGGATTTATACAGCCATGACCGAAGACAAAGATCTAATTGAAATCCATGTGAATGTTGAAATTACAACCGAATCACTTCAGACCATTGTGGAAAATGCTAAAAAAATCTCAGGACGCAATGAAAAGGGTCATTATCATGTGGACACTGCCGGTAAAGTCAGCCAAATGATATCCCGCTTTTTACTGGAAAATGACTTTGAAGCCTATGTCCGGGATATAAATCATTATTAATCAGTTAAACCTGGATAGCTCCGGTTCTTCGTCTACAGGTGAATATTTTTCCGCTGTCATTGGTTTTTTGTTCCCTAGCTTCGGTAAATCCCTCCTCTGATATACTGCATTTTGATCATCATCAGTTTTAACCAATGTGTGCATTGATCCACCGGTATTTTCCTATTTCTCGTATTTACTTATCAAGATCCGTGCCAAAGCGAAGTAGAATCGCGCATACCGTTAGATAAGAAATTAAACATAATATATACTATTATATTCAGACAGTTATAGACATAGGAAATATTTCTATCAAAAATATTAACGATAACATAGAGGTGAAATAACGCTAGAGTTGCACATAAACATGTGCATATGCACATGTTTATGTGCAATAAACCTGATGACGCTGATGGCAGCAAATAATCTATTATATTTCAACCAGTTGTGTTTTTCACAAAGCCAACACACCATTAAAAAATAGGGTCTGGTTTTGAAAACGCACTGGTTTTTGGGCAAAATCTTTTTTAAAGATCTATTGGTTTAAGGTATGTTAGGGCGAAATGATCAGTGTGTTTTCAGAGGGTTCGAGTGATGCTCCGCCGAAAAGGCGGATAAAAATGCTTAATCATGGTTTCCAGAGAGTTGACAGTGAGGCAAAAACCATTCGAATTCTGTCTATAGACATATGAAAAACGGCAAAATCTTCCAAACAAGTAAGATACGGCCTAAATTTGCAGGTAAGGAGATCGGAAGAACCAAAAATGAATTTTCTATTTTTTTAAATAGATCGCGTCTATGATTTTATTGCTTTCATCAAGCCCATGCTGACAGAAATGATCAAAAAATTGGCTGATTTCCTCCATAAACGAAGCCCCTTCTCCTTTGTTGCCGGATAACAGCCTTTGTTTCCCTTCGTTTAAAACAGAGCTAAATTCTTCCAGCATCTCAGATACATGCCGGTTTCCACCGATCAGGTCATCATAAAGATTGGGATCCTGTGAAAGAATGCGTCCGATCAGATCCAAATGAATTCTAAAAACCGGTGTGGAATAAAGCATGGCTTCTTTCGGATTCATGTTCAGTTTCTGCAGCAGTCTCCCCAGGCAGACAGTCAGCATATGTGTCAGCCCTTGCACAACCGCCATATTCCGGTCATGCATTTCAGCAGTCATGTGTGTGACGATGGCACCTTCTTTTCTTAATTCGTTTTCCAGCCAGTTTTGCCAGTAATCACCTCTTTGGGGACACATGATCATGTTCTGCCCTTTAATCGTAACTGGGTAAGGCCCAAACAGGGGGTGAGTTCCCACAACCTCAGCCTTTGAAAACCTCGCCATCGCCTCAACGATATCCTTTTTCATGGAACAAAAATCCATAAAGAGTTGCTCTTTTCGCAACACAGGGCCGATCTCTCTTGCAAGTATTAAAGCGACATCAAGAGGCACGCTTAAGGTCACCACGTCACTTTGTTGGGCGATATCTTTCGGTCTGAGTTCTGTTTTTAGATCGGATAGTAAAACCCGGTGCCCTGCCCCGGTAAAGAAACGATTAAACCATCTGCCCATTTGCCCGTTAGCGCCGATTATCCCGATGGTCACCCGTTTCACGATATCGCCTTCTGCCTTAAGAGGTGATCGGCCAAAACCAGGTTTACCATGGCCTCACAAACCACATTAATCCTGGGTATGGCTGAAATATCGTGGCGTCCCTTGATTGAAATGGTTTTTTGATTTCCCCTTTGATCAATCGTTTTTTGCTCAATTCGGATGGAAGGGATCGGCTTAACCGCCACCCGAACGATGATGTCATCTCCGTTTGTTATGCCTGCAAGAATACCACCGGCATGATTGGTGGCAAATCCGGTTGAATGTATGGGATCGTTATTTTCACTGCCGAGCAGTTTCGCAGCCTTGAATCCTGTTCCAATTTCGACCCCTTTAACCGCACCAATGCTCATCAGCGCTTTGGCCAGATCCGCATCCATCTTGTCAAACACCGGATCTCCCAGTCCCTGGGGAACTCCTCTGGCCACGATTTCCACAATCCCTCCAACAGAATCGCCATTTTTTTTTACCTGTTGAATACGTTCCTGCATCTTTGCTGCTGCCTTGTCATCCGGACAAAAAAACCTATTTTTTTCGATTTGATCCGGGTCGTGTTTTTCTGCCTTTATTCCACCCAGTTCAATGGTGGTTGCCAAAACAGCAATTCCTTCGGTATCAAGTACAGCTTTGGCAACTGCACCTGCAGCCACCCGTGCTGCTGTTTCACGGGCGGACGCCCGTCCGCCTCCACGCCAGTCACGAATTTGATACTTGGCCATGTAAGTGATATCCCCGTGACCCGGCCGGTAAGTATCAGCATAGGGCTCATATGCAGCCGAATCTGCATCTTTGTTTTCAACCATGATCATTAAAGGGGTACCGGTGGTCATGCCATTAAAAACGCCGGACAGGATCACCGCTTTATCCGGTTCTGTTCGTTTTGTGCTTGCAATTGACGATCCAGGCTTTCTTCGGTTCAGCATGGATTGGATGATATTTTCATCAATGGGTATCCTTGGAGGGCATCCATCGATCACCACTCCGATTCCCTTTCCATGGGATTCCCCCCAGGTGGTAATTTTGAATAGTTTTCCCAAACTGTTTCCAGGCATTTTTTCTCCTGACTACACGTATTCTCAAACGTAATTTAGAATATATGTACCAAGCTTAAAGCCGTTTTTACAATTCCAGCTTCGCTATGACAGATTTGCATACACCGTTAGTATCAAGGTTGTCGGTATCAATGCAAAAGTCCATCGCTTTTTCGTATAATGGTGTCCGTTTTAAAAGTGTTTGTTGTATTTCTTCATCGAGTTCTTTTGTTGTCAAAGAAGGTCTGAAATCTTTTGTGTTGTTATCCATCAGCATCCTTTTTTTAACGGTCGCAAACTTTGCTTTTAGCCACACAACGTTTCCGTTTTTTTTCATATTTGCCGTGTTTTCTTTGCTAAGAACCACCCCGCCTCCTGTGGCCACAATCTGTCTATCATGATGGCACACTTTTTTTAACACAGCGGTTTCTCTCTCACGAAAATAATCCCAGCCCTTTTTATCAACGATTTCCAATATGGTCATTCCTTCTTCTTCAACTATTTTCAAATCCGTATCGATAAACGGTCGGTTTAACATACCGGCAATTGATTGACCGACTTTAGTTTTACCGCTGCATCGGTAACCGATTAAAAAAATGTTCATCACATCATTATCTCGCATATTGCCGTTTTCATGTTCTCCCACATTCGGATTTTGGTGGTTGTTTTTGAAAATTCAAGCTCGATGATAGTTAGATTGAGCTTTAATTTTTATGGTATAACCCTTTAAATACATTCCAGAAATCAGGAAACGATTTTTCAACACATTTTTCATCTTTTATAAATATACCGGGCACCTTAAGACCGGCCATGGCAAAACTCATGGCGATCCTATGATCATTATAAGTTGAGATTTCTGCTCCATGGGGCCTTGAACCTTTTATCGTCAGTCCGCTATCTGTGATGCCGGATTCGATGCCCATCTTTGCAAGTTCGTTTGCTACAGAAGCCAAACGATCACTCTCTTTTAATTTTAGATGCTGGACATTATTAATGACGGTTGTTCCCTTTGCAAAGGCCGAGACCACCGCAAGAGTGGGAACCATGTCCGGCATGTCTGACATGTCCGCTTCTATACCTGAAAGCGATCCACCGGTCACACTGATTCCGTCTTTTTCATCAATTATCTTGCAACCCATTTTTTCAAGCAGGCTTGTAAAACGAACATCCCCCTGTGGGGAATTTTTCGTAATTCCCTTTACTTTGATGCAGGTACCGGTGATCGCTGCAGCGCCCCAGAAATATCCTGCCTGGGAGCCGTCCGGTTCAACAAAATACGACCCTGATCTGTATTCTTGCCCTCGCTGAACCTTGAAATAATTGTATCCATCACGAATGACATCAACACCGAATCTTTGCATTACATCAACCGTGATATCGATGTACGGTCTGGATACAGGGCCTTTTATCACATTGACTTCAAGTCCCTGCTTGGTAAACGGTGCTATTAAAAGAATTGCTGAAAGATACTGGCTGCTGTTTTCACAATCTATAGTAATTTTACCGCCTTTTAGATTTCCACCTCTAATAACCACAGGCGGGCATCCGTTATGATTAACTGAATAGGCTGATACTCCCATTTGAATCAAAGCGTCCAGCAGGTCCTGAATCGGACGCTGTTTCATACGTTCTGTGCCGGTTAACAAATACCTGTCTTTCCCAATAGAAGCCAGAGCTGTTAGAAAACGCATTGAAGTCCCTGAATTACCAAGATATACAGGTTCGTTGGTATCCTTAAAGGCCCCTTTTGCGCCGTGAACCATAAAACGCTGATCGTTTGAATCGATTGTTATTCCCATCTGCTTAAGGGCGCTTACGGTGATTAGCGTATCTTCACTTTTTAACGCATTATCAATGCGGCAAATGCCGTCAGACAGGGCTGACGCAATCAGAATCCTGTGGGTATAGCTTTTTGACCCGGGAACTGATATTTCGCAATTACCAATTTTTTTAGCTTTTATTTCGATCATAAATTCTTTTAAATCCAAAAAGCTTTACCAAGGAGTTGCACGGAGAACCACTGAGTTTTGGTTTTTTGTATCTGTGAAATTTCCGTGATATCCCGTGGTGAAAAAGAAAAACCATAAATTGCTGCATGTTAATCACTCGGCCGATCCACTCAGCGCTCTTATAACGGTTTTTCTCATTAAATCGATGGGTGCTTTTTTGCCTGTCCACAACTCAAACTGGCTGGCTCCCTGATAAACGAACATGGAAACACCGTCTATGGTGGTGCATCCCATATCTTGTGCAACTTTCAACAGCCGTGTTCTTAGAGGATTATAGACGATGTCCATCACGATCATGTCACTATGCAAATGCTCTTTTTTAACCGGCATGCAATCAAACTTCGGCGCCATACCCAAAGATGTAGCGTTAATCAGGATATCACATTTCACCGTTTTAAAATCCTCAACCGGGCGGAATTCAGCACCAAGATCTGCAGCCAGTTGTTCACCTTTTTCTTTGGTGCGGTTTAAAATAGTGAGTCTTCCACCTTCGGATATAATTCCATATCCAACTGCCCTGGCCGCACCTCCTGCCCCAAGCATGGCCACCGCTTTATTTTGTATATCTGTTTTTTCCTTAATGGCTGTTACCGCTCCGATAGAGTCATAATTATACCCTATCATTCTCCCCTGGCGATTAATAATGGTATTTACCGCCCCGATGTTTTCTGCAGGATGGCCAATTTCATCAAGAAATTCCATGACGGAAACCTTATGGGGGATGGTAATGGCAGCCCCTTTAATATCCAGCACCTTAATCGCTGAAATGGCTTTCCCTATTTCCTTTACCCTGAAGGCAACATACACACCGTTATGGTTGGCATGAGAAAAGGCGATATTGTGCATCAGCGGACTTAAGCTGTGCGATATCGGATCTCCCAAAACGGCATATAATGACGTATCTGAATTGAACATTGGCAGGGTATCTACCATAAGCGCAAATTGTTTTTCATATTTTTACAGGTATTTTTACCGTACAGCGTTGTTTAGAAAGATGAACGTCGAACATTGAACATCGAACACCCAACGTCGAATAAAAAAAATCCAATACCGAGCATTTAACAACTCAAAGCCATGTTTTCTTTTCAGCCTTTTGGTATCTACAACTAAAAACTTAATTAATTCTTCTGTTTTATTTTTTTGCATTCAAAATTCGATGTTGGACGTTTCCGGGTAGAACTGGGAGGTTACCCTCCCAGAGCCCCCACAGACCCGTACGAGCGCAATTAACGCATACGGTTCCTCAGGTTATGGCTTCGCTACACGTATGAA
>JAXHVO010000112.1 GCA_034189135.1 Thermodesulfobacteriota bacterium
TTGTAGTTATATCAAATTGTTGTCGCTTTTTCATATACTGCAAAAAGAATAAAAAGTCCACTACAAAATGCGCTTTTTTTATGTATTACGGATAGTTATATCCGTGGATGGACACTAACTAGTTGTCTCTGTGATCTCCGTGGCCTCGGTGGTAATTATGCTTTTTTATAAATTCATCACATTTTGTTATGATCATAAAAAAGAAAATTGATCCATTCTTCTGGATAGCTGTTTTTACTACTTCCACGGTGGTGGCGTTTATCCTTTTTCCCTTAATTGAAATGGTTATTCAACCGTCTTTTCACCATCTTAAGGAGGCGGCCCAAGATCCGGATGTACTTCGTTCAATCTGGTTGAGCATTTACACTGCAGGTACGGCAGCATTCATATCCTTTATTATCGGTACTCCCTTTGCCTACCTTCTCGCCAGAAAGGAATTTCCCGGGAAAAAACTGGTGGAAAGTATTGTGGATCTCCCCATAATGATCCCCCACCCGGTGGTTGGCATCGCCATTTTAGGGATCGCAGGGCAAAATCACTGGCTTGGACAAATTATCCAGCGAGTTGGAATACATATTATGGGAACGGTCACAGGAATTGTGACCGTACTTACTTTTGTGGGTCTGCCCTTTTATATCAACACGGTAAAGGCAGGATTTGAAGCAATCCCGGTACGATTGGAGAATGTGTCCAGAAGTCTCGGCGCCTCTCTCAGCGGAACATTTTTCCGTGTCACCTTTCCACTGGCGTGGCGCTCTATGCTGGTGGGAATTATTATGTGCTGCGCCAGGGCCATCAGCGAATTCGGGGCTGTGGTTATTGTGGCCTATCATCCGATGATTGCTCCGGTAATGATTTATGAACGCTTTACCGCATACGGCCTGAAATATTCCCAACCGGTGGCGGTATGGCTCATTGTGGTTTGCCTGGCGCTGTTTCTGCTGTTAAGAATTGTTTCTCTGCCAAAAGAGAGTAACGCATGATTAATATTGAGTCCCTGCGCATAGAACTGCCGGGTTTTACCTTGCAGGACATCAATCTTTCCATTGAAGATGGAGAGTTTTTTACCTTTCTGGGCCCCACCGGAGCTGGGAAGACCCTTGTTTTGGAAGCCATCGCCGGTATAGTGCCCATTACCGGTGGTCATATTTTGGTGAAAGGCAGGGACGTCACCCATCTTCCACCGGATCAGCGAGGCATCGGTATCGTATACCAGGATTATGCCCTGTTTCCCCATTTGTCGGTTTTGGAAAACATCACCTATGGCCTGCGTTATTATAAAGACAAACAACCCACATCCGGAAACAGAATTAAAACACTGATGGCGCAACTGGGGCTCAAACCCCTTGTTCAGCGCTCCATAAAGCATCTTAGCGGAGGCGAAAAACAGAGGGTGTCTCTGGCACGTGCCCTTGCAGTAAATCCTACCATTCTGTTATTAGATGAACCCCTTTCCGCGCTTGATCCTAATTTTCGGGAAGAAATTCGTGAGATATTAAAAGAGCTCCATGAAAGACTGGAAACCACTTTTTTAATGGTCACCCACGATTTTGCTGAAGCCATGTTTCTGGGTCAGCGGACAGCCATCATTAACCGGGGGAAAATAGAACAAATCGGACCTGTGGCTGAGGTTTTCAAAAGACCCGCAACTCCATTTGTCGCTGAATTTGTGGGCATGAAGAATGTTTTTCCCGCCAGTTTTAACGGTTCAAAGGCAATGGTGGATGGTCTTGAGCTTCAAATCGAAACCCTCCCGCCAGGCCCTAAAGGCTATGTGGCTATCAGGCCTGAAGATGTTTTAATAAAAAATGATATCCCTTTAAAAAAAGATCTGAACGTGTTCACCGGAAAGGTGTTGGATGTGACCAATCGCGGCCCGTATCACGAAATTTCCGCCCGCACAGGAAAGGTAGTCTTCAAGTCAATGCTCAGCAAAAGCGATCTTTTTGAAATGAATCTTCAGCAAACCAAACACATAAATATAGCAATCCGAGCATCTGATATACATCTTTTTTAAAGCAGTCATGGTAAAATGTTTGGTTCTTCTCCAATTTAGTTGGAGAAGAGGGCCAGGATTCCAGGGGTCAAGGGTTCAAGGGTCTGTTTTCTAATGTAATCCATGGTTGTTTTTCTTTAATACCTTTTAGCTATATTTGAGAGGATAGAAACAACCGATCTTCTTACCTGTTAAGTTAGCCCGTATCTTGCTTTTTTTAAAGAGCCGTTATCTAATATATCTATAGACGGCATTTGTATAATTTTCGTTTGACTTTCAACTCTCTGTAATTATTATGTATTTTAATCCGCCTGTTCTGCGGAGGATCACTCGAACCCTGGAATCCTGGAATCCTTGAACCCTCTGAAAAAACACTGACTCACTTGAAGATTATTCACTTGACTTGCCTTAATTAACTGCAACTAATCGGGAGATAATTCAAACGTATTTATAGGGTCTTGGCCGTTTGGTAAAAATCCCATCTTAAATTGCCATTTGATACACGAGGTCTTAAAAATTGATAAAAATACTATTTTTATGCTTTACATAGAATATGTGCTATGATAAATTTTTAAATTTTTTAAAACACACATCAAAAGGTATAATTATGAAAAAAAAAGATATCGAATATTTTAAAGAGTTTTTGACCGGCAGACTGGAAGAGCTTTTAAGCCATGCAGATGATACGGTTTCAGGAATGACCAGGCCAAAAGAAAACTTTCCCGATCCGACGGACCGCGCCGCCCTTGAATCCGACCGGAATTTCATGCTTCGGATAAGGGACCGGGAAAGCAAACTGATCAAAAAAATCAAGAAAGCCCTTGCCCGTATTGAAGACGGAACCTTTGGAATATGTGAGACTTGCGGTGAAGAGATTTCCCTTGAAAGGATGAAAGCCAGGCCGGTGACTTCTCAATGCATAGAATGCAAATCCAAAGAAGAGGCTCTTGAGAAAGCTCTCGGATTATAGCAGGCATGGAAGGAATAGACCTCCACGTTCATTCAACAGCATCTGATGGGACCTTTTCTCCGACCGAAATTCTCAAGCTGGCTCAAAAACTTAAGCTCAGGGCCATTGCGATAACCGATCATGATACCATTGATGGCTCAAAAGAAGCTTTACAGGTAGGCATACCGTCTTCAGTTAAGTTTCTGTCCGGTGTTGAAATAAGCGCTTCTTCCCCACCTTCCATCTCTTACGCCGGAAGTTTTCATATATTAGGATATTCCATTAGGCTTGATGACCCACAGTTAAACAAAACACTTGCTGTATTGCAGCAGGCCCGGAAAAATCGAAACCCACAGATTGTGGAACGGCTGAATCGCATGGGCTTTGAATTTTCCCTAGAGGACGTCGAAAGCGAAATTGGTGATGGTCAGCTAGGCAGACCCCATATTGCCAGATACATGTTAAAAAGAGGGTTTGTCAAAACGATTGATGAGGCATTTAATAAATATATCGCTCAAGGCAAGCCCGCATATGTAGATAAGTATCGTGTGGACTGCGAAAAGGCGATAGAAATGATTCTTAATGCCGGTGGAATTCCTGTTTTGGCCCACCCGATCCTCCTTGGCCTTGACAAAAATGAAACCCAAAATCTGTTTGTCCTGTTAAAGGACATGGGCCTTAAAGGAGTTGAAACCTATTATCCGGAAAATCCCCCTGAAATGAGCGCTTTTTACATCGAACTTGCTCAACGCTACGGCTTTCTTCAAACAGGCGGCACAGATTTTCACGGTTCCTTAAAACCCAACATCCAGATGGGATCCGGAAGGGGAGATTTTTTTGTACCGTACGACATTTATGAGAAACTGGTGAGTTCATAATATCTTAATGTTAAATGATGAGGGATCGGGGAGTCTCTTATCAACGGCCTTTTTGGTAAACCGATTGCGCTTTTATGGTTGTTAGAGCTTCGTCCGAAGAAGCGCCCATTTGCCCGTATCAGCCTTAACAAATAAGTACAGTACTCTGTACACGCCTCCGGTCTTTTGCGTTAAACCGATACATGCAGAGACGATCATTGCCGACGAGGGAACCTGTTTGCGGGGGCTGGTTCAGATCGAATCTCAGCGAGATTGCTACCGTGCGTCAGTTTCTTGAAATTATTGTTAAGACTGAGTAAAGATTGAAAAACTCCCCGACTCCTCTATTGGATAAACCAGGATCTCAAAAGGAAAAAATGGAAGAAATCGACCTTTCGGAAGTTGAACAAAAACTGCAGTATAAATTCAGTAATCCAAAGTTGCTTGAGGAAGCTTTACGGCACAGTTCATATGTTAATGAACAGCAGAACGCCGGTATGCGGGACAATGAATGTCTGGAATTTCTTGGCGATGCGGTTTTGAGCCTTGTTGCCGGACATACTCTGATGCTGCGCTACCCCGAACTAAAGGAAGGGGATCTCTCCAGAATGCGCGCAAATATTGTTAATGATTCCCAGTTGGCTGTTATTGCCCGCAATTTGAACCTTGGAAAGTATATGCAGCTCGGTAAAGGCGAAATTCATACAAAAGGCCGGGAGAAAAGCTCCATCCTGGCGAATGCCTTAGAGGCGGTTATCGCTGCGGTTTACCTTGATGGCGGTTTTGATGCGGCATTTCATACCATTGAAAATAATTTTTCGACATTGTTAAACTCAATTGACGCTTCAAACGCAAACCATGACTATAAAAGCAAGCTGCAGGAGATTGTTCAGGTAAGCAAAAAGATGGTGCCCTATTATGCCGTGATCAACGCAAGCGGTCCGGATCATGATAAAACTTTTACCGTACAACTTTCCGTTAAAGAACTGCAGACGGAAGGCGTCGGTAAAAGCATAAAGCTTGCCGAACAGGATGCTGCTAAAAAAGCCCTTAAGATCCTAAATCCCGATGCTTAATAGCATATATTGCATTCAGATTTGCATCGGTTTAAAGACGCTGAATTTAGATTTATGGAGAAAACTTTAACTGGCCGGGAACGATCATCCAGTACCCAGTATGCGGTATCCAGCAAAAACCCCTTCATCATTCCTGTTTTCCTTCCCAACATCGGGTGTCCCCATCAGTGTGCATTCTGTAACCAGAGCGCAATTACCAGCATAAAGCATAAAATTCCTTCTGCTGAAAAACTTCACCAAATCATCAATCGCTTTCTTAAATATAAGAGGAAAGACAGAGACTTGGTTCAAATTGCCTTTTTCGGTGGAAATTTTTTGGGGTTAACCACCTCACATATTGAAGCTTTGCTCCATGAGGCCGGTAAATTTGTCACTGCCGGCAGTGCAGACAGCCTTCGTTTTTCTACGCGCCCGGACACGATTAATAATAAATCCCTTGATATCTTAGCTTCGTTTCCTGTGTCCACCATTGAGCTCGGGGTCCAGTCTATGAATGATCATGTGCTTGCCATGTCAAAACGGGGGCACACATCTGCCGACACTAGAAAGGCGGTACAACTTCTTAAAGAACGAAATTATGAAATTGGGCTTCAGATGATGGTCGGGTTGCCCGGTGATGATGACAGCAACGCCCAACTTACCGCATGTCAGCTTGTGGACCTGTCTCCTGATTTTGTCAGGATTTATCCCACCGTGGTTCTGGCCGGCAGCCTCCTGGCCAAATGGTATCAAAATAAAAAATATACTCCCATTTCGCTTGACCCATGCATTACTCTGGTTAAAAAGCTGTATCTGCTGTTTCGTAAAAATAATATTAAGGTCATTCGCATGGGACTTCAGGCTTCAAAAGATCTGGAAAAAGGTTCGGAAATTCTAGCCGGTCCATATCATTCCGCCTTTGGCCACCTGGTTTATTCCCGTATTTTTCTTGATATGGCGATGTCCATCTTAAACCCAATCAAGAACATTGAAAACGAAATCAGTATAAAAGTTCATCCTCGATCCATCTCTAATATGAGAGGTTTAAAAAACAAAAATATCGAAACGCTTAAAGCAAAATATGACATCAAATCGATAAAAATAATTCCTGAACCGTCTCTGACAACAAACAGTCTGATGGTCAATGATTGTCTTAGACATTTTTAGCAGTACCGGCAAAATATCTTAATGATGAATGTAACGATATGAAACTGTTGCTCTTTTTATTAAGTAAAGTTGACAATAAGTTGACGATTTTATTTTTCTGAATCCATGAAACTACGTATCATTCTACTGGTGTTATCCTTACTTGCTTTTTTGTCTGCATCGACCGGAGGATATTTTTATTATTCTTCCATAAAAGAATCTGCGTTTAACGAGGCCAAACGACAGGCAAAATCCCGCCTTGAGATGATAAAAAAGAACCTGTCTTCGTTTCTTTCGGAAAACGTTAAACCGGTGAAAACCCTGGCAGGAATGCCCCATCTTCATCATGTGCTAAACTACATCAATACGGATTCCCTATCAAAAGCAAATACTGTTCTAGACCATTTTAAGAAAACATTGGATGTGGATGTCTGTTACCTGATGAACAGCAATGGACTGACTATTGCTTCCAGCAACCGTCATGACCCGGACAGCTTCGTTGGAAAAAATTTTGCTTTCCGGCCATACTTTAAACAGGCGATACAGGGAAAACCTGCGATCTATCTTGCCCTTGGCGTTACATCCGGAAAGCGGGGAGCATATTACAGCCATCCGATCTACGAAAACACACAAAGCGAACCTTTGGGAATCGTGGTCATCAAGGCCTCTATTGAACTGATCGAAAAAGAGATAGAGACCCCTTATAACGAAATAGTATTGGTCACCGACCCGCATGGGGTTATTTTTATATCGAATCGCAAAAAATGGCTGTACCAGTTAATATGGAAATTTTCTTCCGAAGAAATTCCTCAAATTGCCCAATCACGACAGTTTGGTAAAGGCCCCTGGAATTGGACCGGTCTGGAATCAAGGGGAGACTATATTGTCGATCGCAAAGGAAACAAGTATCTCATTCATCTATCGGGAATTAAAAATTATACCGGCTGGAATATTATTCATCTTAGCAGCCTTACAGCTATTTCAAAAGCAGTTGCAGATCCTTTCCTCAAGATAATAGGACCGATTGTCCTGACATTATGCATTTTAATCGGGATTTCGGTTTTCTTTCTCTTCAGGAAGGCAAGCATTGAAATCACTCAGCGTAAATCGGCCGAAAAAGCGTTGCGTGAAAGTGAAAAACGATATCGCTCTATCTATCACAACACACCTGCCATGCTCCATTCTATTGACATAACAGGGAGGTTGGTCAGTGTCAGTGACCATTGGATCGAAGCGCTTGGCTATAAGCGTAAAGAAGTCATCGGACAAAAACTTACCCGGTTTTTCACTGAAGCCTCACGCTTTCATGCGGAAAAAAATGTCTTTCCCCAATTTATCAAAACCGGATTTTGCAAAGATGTCCCCTATCAATTTGTCAGAAAAAACGGAAGCACCATAGACGTTCTTCTTTCCGCTATCGGAGATCGGGATGAAGATGGTAACATCATTCGATCCCTTGCTGTCTCGATTGATGTGACCGAACGAAAAAGAGCCGAGGAGGCTTTGAAGCGGGCAAAGGAAAAACTCGGCCAATACTCAAAAGACCTGGAACGGCAGGTCAGAAACAGGACCAGAGAGATTTCAAACATCCTTAAATACACCCCCGCCGTCGTGTATATAAAAGATCAACAAGGCAGATACGTTTTGGTAAATTCCCGGTATGAAGAATTATTTGAAGTGCAAAACGATGGGGTGAGAGGAAAAACGGATTATGAAATTCTGCCCGAAGAGGTGGCAGACCAGTTCCGAACCAACGATCTGAAAGCTCTGGAGGAAAAGCGTTCATTTCAGGTGGAGGAACACATTTCGCAAAATGAAGTGGTTCACACCTATCTATCCGTCAAATTTCCCGTTTATGATGAATCGGGGAGTGTTAGCGGCGTGTGCTCCATTTCAACAGACATGAGTGCGGTAAAAAAGGCCCAGGACCAGCTCAGACGACTTTCCGGCAGCATAATGACCAACCAGGAAAAGGAAAGATCTTTAATTGCACGTGAACTACATGATGAACTTGGTCAGGTGTTGACCGCTCTCCGTATGGATTCGGTGTGGATTCAAACACGCTTTAAAAAGACTGATCTTATAGCTGCTGAACGTGCCTTGACCATGTGCCACCTCATCGACAAAACCATTAATGACGTCAGAAGCATGGCCTTCCGCCTTCGTCCAGGCGTGCTTGACGATCTGGGACTGGTCGATGCGCTGGAGTGGTACACCACCGATTTTGAAAAGCGCACAGGGATTACTTGTGTTTTTGAACATATGAAGATTCCGGTTACCAATGATACCGTTGCCACCGCATCTTATCGAATTGCACAGGAAGCCTTAACCAACGTCGCGCGTCATTCTTTTGCCGAACGGGTGGATGTTGCTTTAAAGATTGAAAGAGGTATACTCACGCTGGCAGTGGTGGACAATGGTCACGGATTCAATGCCCTTGAATTGTCGGAGTCCGAATGTCTGGGAGTGGCCGGAATGCAGGAACGGGCCAGCCTGGCTGGAGGAATTTTGGAAGTTCACTCCCGCCAGGAAAAAGGCACCCGAGTCTATTTCAAAGTACCTCTCAATGACCGGAATTAAAAATAGGACATGCGTCCACAGGCACCGCATCGGTGAATGCATACAAGTCATTGATTTTGCAGCAATTTTATCGACATGAACCGTAAACGTTTACAACCTAGGAATATGCAATGATTAAAGTTTTACTGGCTGATGACCACAGCATTGTGAGGGCCGGACTTCGCCGAATTGTCGAAGAGAGCGGAGACATGGAGGTTATTGCTGAAGCGGCTGACGGCAGGGAAGCCATTGAGCAGGTCCATCACACATCCCCTGATGTGGCCATTATCGATATTTCCATGCCCGGTCTCGATGGTCTGGAAGTGATCAGCCAGCTTAAAATAAACTATCCTGATCTGCCTGTTCTTATATTAACCATGCACGAAGAAGGACAGTATGTGGTTCGGGCCATAGAAGCAGGCGCCATGGGGTATATTACCAAGCAGTCTGCTCCGGAACAGCTGGTAAAAGCCATACGAAAAGTTTTTTCCGGTTACCGTTACTTGACGGATGAAGGTACGGAAGCTCTGGCTCTCAGTGTGGCCAGGGGGGCCCATGGCCAGTCTCCCCTCGATTCGCTTTCCATGCGAGAGCTCCAGGTATTAAGACGTCTGGCCATGGGACATACCAACCGTGAAATAGCCAAAGCATACGGCATCAGCATTAAAACTGTGGACACTTACAGGTTCCGCTTATTGAAAAAGCTCAACCTGAGAAATAATGCCGAGCTTTCGCGTTTTGCCATACAGAACAACCTGATAGATACATGAGGGGTCGGGGAGTTTTTCAATCCCTACTCAGCTCGTCCGGAGAAGCGGCCATTTGCCCGTATCAGCCTTAACAAATAAGACCAGCACTCTGTACACGCCCCCTATCTTCTCAGTTAAATCCATACAGGCAGAGACGATCAATGCTGCCGTGGGGTTCTGTTCCTTGGGGCTGGTTCAAATCGAATCTCAGTCCGCCTAGGCGGACCGTACGCCAGTTTCTCGAAATGATTGTTAAGGCTGATACGGGCAAATGGGCGCTTCTCCGGACAAACCACTATCAATCATTAAAACTCAAACAGTTCACCAAAAAGGCCATTGATGAAAAACCCCCTAACCCCTCAGATACATAAGTCATAAGCCTAACCGTCTCTGTAAGGAAATTTCTTACAAAAAAATCAGAAATAGTCGGGTTGACACCGTTTCGACAGTCTGCTACTCATATCAATGATTATTTGGGGGTAATGTTATCTTGGATTATTAACACAATAAAAGGAGGGGAATCTGATGAAAAAGTCAAAAGTATTAATCGGCCTGTTGGTAGCGGCTGCCTTAGTTTTTACTTTGGGGGTATCCCAATCAATGGCTGCAGATACAATCAAGGTGGGAATTGTTTTGCCTCTCACCGGAAAACTGGCCAAGTTTGGTGAGATTGAAAACAAATCATTTCTCATGGCCCTTCAGGAGATCAACGCGGCAGGAGGGGTAAACGGCAAAAAAATCGAACTGATTATCGAAGACACCACCGGAAAACCGGATGTGGGGCGTTCTGCCGTTGAGAAGCTGATCACCCAGGACAAGGTAGTGATGTTAGGTGGCGGGTATTCCAGCTCAGTCACCTGGGCAACCATTGCCGTGGCCCAGCAAAACAAGGTGCCGTTTCTGGTCAACACAGGATCTGCCGATAAAATTACCGAGCAGGGATGGGAATACATCTTCCGACTGAATCCGCCGGTGAGTGAATATCCGGGTGCATTTGCATCATTTTTGCAAGCCGTGGCCACAGATGTAAAGACCGTTGCCATCCTTCATGAGAATTCTCTGTTTGGTCAGTCCGGTTCTAAAAAGTTTGTCAAGCAATGCGAAAAACTCGGCCTGGAAGTGGTAATGAAGGAAGGTTACGAAGCCGGCGCCATCGATTTCAAACCATTGCTGACGCAAGTCAAGTCCAAGAAGGCAGACCTGGTTTATATGATTTCTTATATTATGGACGCCTCTTTGCTTATGAGACAATCCAAGGAGCTCAACCTGAATCCCAAACTTTTCGTGGGTGGAGCAGCCGGATTTACCCTGCCTGAATTCAAGAAGAACGCGGGAAAAGCCTCGGAATTTGTTTATTCCGCCACTCTGTGGACACCGTCTGTCCCCTATCCCGGAGCCAAGGCCTATTATGACAAATTTGTTGAGAAATACAATGAACCCACCGAATATCACGGTGCTGAGGCCTATTCTGCCATGTATGTCATTGCAGACGCTCTAAAAAGAACAAAATCACTGACCCGCAAGGATGTGAGGAATGCCCTGGCAAACACCAACCTGATTACCTCCTTCGGCCCGGTCAAGTTTATCTCTTATGGTAAAAAGACCAATCAGAATAAACTCCCCACATTTCTAGTACAATGGGTAGACGGTAATCTTGAGACGGTATGGCCCAAAAAGGTTGCTACCAAGGGTTATGTGTATCCCACACCCAAATGGAGCAAGCGGTAACCGATAAAAGGGCGGGGCTTTCCCGCCCTTTTCGTTAACTGGTTGAGTTATAGTACAGGAGTGATTCTATGGAGGTTTTTCTGCAAACACTGGTGGCCGGGATTTTAAAAGGCGGCCTTTACGGTCTCATCGGTATTGGGATGAGCCTGATTATGGGAGTGATGGGCATTATTAACCTGGCTCACGGCCAGTTGATGATGGTGGCCATGTATGTGACCTTTGTGTTGTCCCATTATCTGGGTATAGATCCGTATATATCGCTTTTCGTCAGCATGCCCGCCCTGTTTTTTCTGGGGGTGGTCATTCAAAAATACACGCTAAATCCCCTCATGGAGGTGGAATCTATTTTACCGGAAAACCAGGTATTGATGACCGTGGGGATTGGGATGGTGCTGACCGAAATTGCCAGATTTATTTTTACTTCCGATTATAAATCGGTTCAAACCAGCTATTCCGATGCCACCTTCTTTCTGGGAGAGATCTCCTTCAGCGTGGCTCTTGTCATTGCCTTTTGTATCGCTATTGCATTTACCCTGTTTATGTTCTGGTTTTTGCTGAAAACGGATATCGGGAGATCGATTCGCGCCACTGCCCAGGATAAAGATGCGGCATTGCTGATGGGGGTGAATTCCAAACGCATTACGGTGATTACATTTGGCCTGGGTTCTGCGCTTGTGGCTGTCGCAGGTACGGTGTTGATGCCGGTTTATTATCTCTTTCCCGATATCGGCGGGCCCTTTACCCGAAAAGCGTTCGTCATCACCATCCTGGGTGGTTTAGGATCTACCGTGGGAGCGATTTTCGGCGGCTTAACCCTGGGGCTGGCAGAAGCCTTTGGCGCCACTTATATTGGCATGGCTTATGACGATATGATCGGTCTTTTAATTTTTATCCTGGTGCTGTTGTTTTTGCCCGGTGGTTTTAAGCGGTTGACCAAGATTTAACCATATTAAGAGGAAAAGCATGAAAAAATTTATGCCTTTGATTCTACTTATCATCCTGCTCATCTTTCCCCTGGTGGTGCAAAATGCATATTACCAGCATCTTTTTATCCTGGTATTTATATGGGTGGCGATCGGCTCAGGATGGAACGTAATTGCAGGTTTTACCGGCCAGGTATCTTTTGGCGATGCGGCTTTTTTCGGCACAGGGGCCTATACGGCAGGACTTCTGGCTCATCATTTTCATATTTCGGCCTGGTGGGGAATGGCCTTTGGGGGCCTCATGGCCATGGCCGTTGCTTTTCCTTTTGGATGGATCTGTTTTCGGCTAAGAGGTGCCTATTTTGCACTTGCCTCTCTGGCCTTAAATGAGGTGTGCCGGCATATTGCCACCATTGCAGAGCCATTAACGCAGGGCATGGTGGGTATTCTCATTATGCCGAGCTTTGTTTCCAAAATTCCCTATTATTATATTGCACTTGTTCTGGCTGTTGTATCGGTCTTATTTGTTCAGGTTGTGATGCGATCCAAATGGGGATATTATTTTCTTTCCATACGTGAAGACCAGGATGCAGCGGAGAGCCTGGGCATCAATACTCATCATTACAAAATGGTTTCTTTGAACATCGCGGCATTTCTTACCGGAATGGCAGGATCGCTGTTTATGAATTACATGGGCTTTATCGATCCTGAGGTGGTGTTCTCTCTCCACGACATTTCGATTATGGCGATTCTGGTGGGAATTGTGGGTGGTGTGGGAACCATTTACGGTCCGGCCGTGGGTGCCTTTGTGATGGTCGCTGTACATGAATTTTTCAGAACCGGTTTTTTCGGTTTTTTCAAAGGCATGGCCGCATTAACCGGCTCGGATTTTCTCGTAGTTGCAGCCAAGTATATCTCACAAGCCCATGTGTTGGGATTCGGTATCCTGGTTGTTCTGGTTATTTTATACCTGCCCAATGGCATTGTGGGTGATTGGAACAGAATTATCGGCAGATTTTTTTCCATTAAAAAGAAGGAGGCAGCCACTTGATTTTATTTGAAGTCAAGAATCTGACTAAACATTTTGGCGGTCTGGCAGCGGTTAATAATGTATCCTTTCAGGTTGAAAAGGGGGAAATTTTCGGCCTGATCGGTCCCAACGGTTCGGGGAAAACCACTATTTTCAACTGTATCAGCAGCTATTACCCGGTCACAGGTGGAGATATCTATTTTAAAGATCAGAATATTACCAGCTTGAAGACCAACAAAATATGCAAAATCGGCATCGGCAGAACATTTCAGGTGGTCAAACCGTTAGGCAGGTTATCGGTTCTGGACAATGTCATTGCCGCCGCATTTTCCAAAGTTAAAACCAAGCATGAGGCTCGTGATGTGGCAATGGAGACCCTGGAATTTTGCGGGCTGGCACACCGAAAAGAGATTATCGCTAAAAGCCTTCCCATCGGTGAACGAAAACGCCTTGAAATTGCCCGAGCCATGGCCACCCGGCCGGAACTGTTACTTCTGGATGAGACCGCAGCCGGCCTAAACCCCACGGAACTTGATGCCGCCATTGATTTAATCAAGAAGATCCGCGATAAAGGGGTCACCATTATTATTGTAGAACATATCATGAAGGTGATTATGACCATATCCGACCGCATCCATGCCATTAATTTCGGTCAGACCATTGCCGAAGGAATACCTAAAGAGGTGTCCAATAACAAGGCGGTCATTGAAGCTTATCTGGGGGAAGAATATGCTCACGGTTAATAATATCGACGTTTTTTATGGAGATTTGCAGGTTCTGTGGGATGTCTCATTCGAAATTCGGGAGGGCGAAATTCTGGTATTGATCGGTGCCAATGGCGCAGGAAAATCGACCACCATTAAGACGCTTTCTTCACTGCTTACTCCTGCAAAGGGAACCATTGAATTCAACGGTGCTCGACTTGATCATCACGATCCGTATGAAATCATTCAGCTTGGTATCGTGCATGTCCCGGAAGGAAGACGGCTTTTTCCCGAGATGAGTGTGGAAGAAAACCTGATCATGGGCTCCCTTTACGGGGAGGCGAAAGCAAAGCGATACCAAACCATGGAACATGTGTTTGAGCTTTTCCCCAGAATGAAAGAAAGAAGAAAACAGATGGCCGGAACCCTTTCAGGTGGGGAACAACAAATGGCCGCCATCGGAAGAGGCCTGATGTCTCTGCCAAAAATTATGATGTTTGATGAACCCTCCTTGGGCCTGGCTCCCATTCTGGTTCAGGAAATCTTTGCCATGATCAGAAGAATCAAAGATGAGGGAGTCACCATTTTGCTTGTTGAACAAAATGTAACCCAGACCCTTGCCATGTGCGACCGGGCCTATGTTATGGAAAACGGACGTATCGTCCTTGAAGGAAAAGGCAGCGAGCTCAGGGAAGACGAGCAGATTAGGGAGGCTTTTTTAGGGATTTAGGTTTTAAGTACAACAATATCGACCAGTTGTTATCGTTTTCAGCCAATACCTAGTTTTTTGCGTTGAAAGATGATTTTACGAATTTCGAGGTACGAGTTTCGTGTTTAAAAAAGAAGACCCGTAACATGATGTAGATTCCCAGCAGTTATCCTTTTTTTCGGATCCTGCTTTGAAATCAGATTGTCCGCATAGAGTTATAACTACATATCCATTTTATAAAACTGTTCCGGCTCGGTAATCGAATCAGGTTTTGGGGTATATTCGGTGGGAACAGTCCCTTCCTTAAAACATTCAAAAATGGTCTCTTCTGATTCAGTAATAGGCAACAGGCCTGTTTTTGCATCGATCTGGGAAAAAACAACCCCTTCAGGTACCTGAAAAATCCTCACCGCTTTTTTGTCAAGGATGCGTTTCATATAACCCAGCCAGATGGGACAGGCCGCCTTGGAACCGGTTTCATATACCCCCAGTGAGCTCTCCTCGTCAAATCCGACCCACACACCGGATATATAACGCGGTGTGTATCCTAAAAACCAGGCATCAAACAGGTCGTTGGTGGTCCCGGTCTTACCGGCAGTCGGTCTGCCCAAAGCTTTGGCCCTCCAGCCGGTTCCATGTTGAACCACACCTTCGAGAAGGTTGGTCATGATATAGGCCGTGGTTTTTTCTATGGCTTTTTCCTTGGTCGGGACAGATTCTTCCAGCACGTTTCCATCTCGATCAATAATTTTCGTAATAAACACCGGCTCAACCAGGTAGCCAAAATTGTTGAACACCGAATATGCGTTCACCAGTTCAAGCAGAGATACACCGGAAGAACCCAGGGCTATGGAAAGATCTCTGTTTAAATTGGAATTAATCCCGAGCTTTCTGGCGTAATCAATGGCGTAATCGATCCCGATGTCCTGCAGAATTTTGATGGTGACCACATTGCGGGATTTTGCCAGCGCTGTTCGAAACAGGGTGGGCCCGTAAAATTTTTTTCCATAATTTTTAGGCTTCCATTTTAAATCCTGTTCTTCATCTTTAAACACGATGGGAGAATCGATAATGGTGGTTGCCGGTGTATACCCCATATCGATTGCTGCGGCATAGATGATCGGTTTAAAGGCGGAACCGGGTTGGCGTCTTGATTGTATCGCCCGGTTAAACTGGGTTTCTCTGGCATCACGACCACCTATCATTGCCTTTACATGACCTGTTTCAGCCTCTAAAGACAAAAGGGCCCCTTCGGCTTTGGGAATCTGTTCCAGTGCGAGGCTCCACAACTCACTGCCTTCTTTTTTATCCTTTACTTTTACCAGTATCACATCGCCTTGTTTTAAAACCCGGCCGGGATGTTTCACCGCATTTTCGCGAAAAGGAACCTCCGGATCAGGCTTTCTGGCCCAACCCATATCTGAAATTTCAATCACCCCCCGGGTGTTGCCCATGCGAACGGTAGTGGTATTGTTTTTATCATCCACCTGGATGACCACACCTTTGAGTATCTTTCCTTTCTCAATGGGCGTTTCATCGATTTCGACCTGCAGTTCTTTGGAAAATGCTTCGATTTCCTCCTTAATCAGATGTTTCACCGGACCTCGATAGCCCTGGCGTTTATCAAGCGCTTTCAAACCTTTTTCGATCTCTTCCCGCGCAATTTTTTGCATCTCGATATTTACGCAGGTATAGATTTTGAGGCCTTCCCGGTACAAAATTTCAGGACCGTATTTTTTTTCGATATACCGCCTGACATGCTCGGTATAAAAAGGAACCTTTTCAATATACCAGTTCCGCCTCGGTTGAATATCAAGTTGCACATTAATGGCCCGGGTGGCTTGAATATTGGTAATATATCCCTCTGCGACCATACGGTTTAAAACGTAGATCTGACGCTGTTTTGCTCTTTCAGGAAATCTGAAGGGAGAATATCGACTGGGTGCCTGTGGCAGTCCAGCCAAAAGTGCACATTCGGCCAGGTTTAATTCTTTAGCGGATTTTGCAAAATAATTTTCCGATGCGGCCTCCACGCCGTAAGCCGCATGTCCCAGATATATCTGATTTAAATATAAATACAGAATCTCCTGTTTGGAAAAGGTTTTATCAATCCGATAGGCAAGTATGGCCTCCTTTATTTTCCTGGTATAGCTTCTTTCCGGTGTCAAAAAAAACGATTTGGTCACCTGCTGGGTAATGGTGCTACCTCCCTGTACAATTTCACCGGCCTCAAGATTTTTAATAAAGGCTCTAACAATGCTGAAAAAGTCAACCCCCTGGTGCTTGTAAAATCTTGCATCTTCCGAAGCAATGAAGGCCTCAATCAACATGGCTGGAATTTCCGATAAAGGAACGACCTCCCTGCGTTCATGATAAAACTCAGCAATTTTTCTGTTGTCGTCAGAATAAACCTCTGTTATTATTGAAGGATGATATTCGGTTAAAGAAGCAATTTTAGGAAGATCTTTGCTTAAATAAAGATAAATGATCACTGATGCAAGAACGCCGGACAAAATGATAAAAACGGCTGCCAACAGGGAATATTTAATAATTAACCTTACACTGATTCCTTCACTCGGTCTGGCGCGTTTTTTCAATATTTCAGTGGTACTTCTTCGTTGAGGCATGGTGGTCATACTCCCTTAAAATCATATTTTTTATTTTTGCCTGTCGTACCAAATTTTAAGCGATTAAGCAAGGTGCCGGTAAATTTAAAAATAAATTGACTTTATATACGTGTACGGGTAATTCAGTAAAGTTTTTAACAGTTTTCCCGGTCACGAATCGGCTTCACGGTTTAATAGGAGTTAAGGCTGTCAACCAGCCACCGCTGAAACCTGAAGCTTACCCGTTAACCTTTGATACTCTAAGGAATTATTTTTTATGATCAAACTTGATTTTAACAAAACCGGTGGCCTTCTGCCTGCCATTGTCCAGGACTATGAAACAGGTGAAGTGTTGATGCTGGCATATATAAATGAAAATGCATGGGAGGCGACTCTTTCCACTGGAAAAGCAACATATTTCAGTCGAAGCCGACAAAAACTGTGGATAAAGGGAGAATCTTCCGGAAACATGCAGATTGTGCAGGAAATCAGGATCGACTGTGATGATGACACGGTTCTTTTTAAAGTGCAACAGATCGGCGGCGCGGCCTGTCACAAAGGGTATAGAAGCTGTTTTTTTAAGAAAGTTGATCATGGCGTTGCCAAAGTAACTGAACAACGGGTCTTTGACCCGAAGGAGGTATATCATAAATGAAGGAAAAGTTAAAACTCGGGCTCCCCAAGGGAAGTCTTCAAAGTGCGACCATTGCGCTATTTAAGCGCTGCGGATGGAAAATTAACGTTAATGGAAGAAGTTATTTCCCGGAGATAAATGATGATACAATTGAATGCGCCATCTGCAGGGCACAGGAGATGTCACGCTATATTGAAAGCGGCACACTGGATGCCGGGCTGACCGGCAAGGACTGGATAGCTGAAAACAGTTCCGATGTGCATGTGGTGGAAGACCTGGTTTATTCCAAAGTAAGCGCAAGACCCGCCAGATGGGTTCTTGCCGTTCCATACGATTCAACGCTCAATACCCTTAAAGACCTGGAAGGGAAAAAGATTGCAACAGAACTGGTAGAATTTACCAAAAATTATTTTTCAGAGCGAAATATTCATGTCGATATTGAGTTTTCATGGGGAGCTACCGAGGCAAAAGTTGTATCAGGACTGGCGGATGCCATTGTAGAAGTGACAGAGACAGGAAGTACCATAAAGGCCCACGGCCTGCGTATTATACATGAACTGATGCAGACAAATACCCAGCTTATTGTCAACCACCTGGCATGGAAGGATCCGGACAAAAGGGAAAAAGTTGAGCAGATCGCTCTTTTGCTAAAAGGCGCCCTTCTGGGAGAAAAACTGGTGGGTCTGAAAATGAATGTCCCTGAAAAACAAATGGAAAAAGTGGTGGCCATGCTCCCCAGCTTAAATGCCCCCACCGTTGCCCATCTGTATCAAACAGACTGGTTTTCTGTTGAAACCGTTGTTCATTCGGACATTGTGAGGGATCTTATTCCCCAGTTGCTCAAAAACGGTGTTGAAGGTATCATTGAATACCCGCTTAATAAGGTGGTGTGACTTTATAAAAGGATAGAAAATTGATTGCAAAACGAATCGACCAAGTGACATCATTTATTGTCATGGATGTGCTGGAGAAAGCACACGAGATGGAACGCGAAGGAACCCATATTATTCATCTGGAAGTGGGTGAGCCGGATTTTGATACCCCGCAGTGCATTAAAGCCGCTGCATGCAGGGCGCTTGAAGAAGGCCACACCCACTACACCCACAGCCTCGGCCTGCTTGAGCTTAGAAATGCAATTTGCGAGTACTATTTTTCCACCTATAATGTTTCGCTAGATCCGGATCAAATTATTATCACCTCCGGCACTTCTCCTGCCATGTTCCTGTTGTTTTCGGTGCTGCTTGAAAAAAATGATCAGGTCATTATTCCAGATCCTCATTATGCCTGCTATCCCAATTTTATTCGATTCTTGGAAGGAGAAGTCGTTACGGTTGAAGTTTACCAGGAAGACGGTTTCCAGTACAGGCCTGAACAAATCCATAAAAAGATTTCAAACAAAACCAAGGCTATTTTAATAAACTCGCCCTCCAACCCAACGGGAAACCTTTTATCCGAAAGTCGAATGAAGGAAATCGCTGGATTTTCACCTTACATCATTTCAGATGAAATCTATCATGGCCTGGTCTATGAGGGGGTTGAGCATTCAATTTTGCAGTTTACGGAAAATGCCTTTGTACTAAACGGCTTTTCTAAACTGTATGCCATGACCGGACTGCGTCTCGGATACCTGATTGCGCCAAAATCCTTTATCCGCCCCATGCAAAAAATACAGCAAAACTTTTTTATTTCTGCCAATTCCATGGTCCAACAGGCGGGAATTGCCGCTCTTAAGGACGCAGGGGATGATGTGGAAAAAATGAGAAAGACGTATAATAAGCGAAGAAAGTATATGATTCACCGTTTAAAGGAAATGGGTCTTAAAATTACCGTAGAGCCGACCGGTGCCTTTTATGTCTTCGCCGATGCCCGCCATATATCCAACGATTCGTATAAGCTGGCCTTTGATATACTGGAAAAAGCCCATGTGGGTGTCACCCCGGGGATCGATTTCGGCAAAAACGGAGAAGGATACCTCAGGTTCTCCTATGCAAACTCAATGGAAAACATCACCGAAGGCATGGACAGGTTGGAGAAGTATCTTGATAATCAAATCTGCTGAATTTGTGACCAGCGCAGTTAGACCGTCTCAATATCCTCCGGCTGTTTTGCCGGAGGTCGCCTTTGCCGGGCGTTCCAATGTCGGCAAATCTTCCCTTATCAATACTCTGGTAAACAGAAAGCATCTGGTAAAAACCAGTGCGACACCCGGTCGAACCCAACTGATCAACTTTTTTAACATAAACGATAAACTTTCTTTTGTGGATATTCCGGGGTATGGATATGCAAAGGTTCCGGTGTCGGTTAAAAAAAAATGGGGCCCCATGATTGAAACCTATTTGACCACAAGAAAGACGCTTAAAGGTATAGTGCTGATCTTGGATATCCGTCGTATCCCCGGTCAACAAGAGATGAACATGCTTGACTGGCTCAATCATTACACTATTCCCTTCGTACTCGTATTAACCAAATCCGATAAGCTTTCAAAAATTAGGCAAAAAAAGCAGTTAACTCAAATCGCAAACACTCTTTCGACAGATAGAGACCATTTTGTTTTGTTTTCAGCAAAATCGCGACAGGGAAAAGACGAGGTTTGGGAAGCGGTGAATCAGTTGATATTATAGACTTTCTATAAAAATTGAGCTTATGGGTTTGTTTCGAACCGCAGAATGTCGAAGTAAGGTATTCTATCATTTTTAATATTTAAAAAGATAGAGCCCGGCGATTCCACACTTCATCATTGGTAATTCCCTGTTCGATATTCGATATTCAAATAGTTATATCTCGAATTTACAATATCTCTTTATTTAACCATCTGACGCTTATGCAAAGACTTTTTAACAGTTTATCATAATTGTTTAAAAACGAAAGGAGAGGTCCAATGTGCAAAAAAAGTTGTCTTATGTTTACCCTGTTGCTGGCTGTTTTCTTTATCTTTGTTTCTGTTTCATTTGCAGGCTCCCTTTTCAATGAAGGCCTGTGGAAAATTACCTCTAAGATGGAAATACCGGGAATGCCTGTGCCGATGCCTCCGATTACCTATACGCAGTGTTTAACGAAACAAAATCCCGTGCCCAGCCGGTCTGAAACCGGCCAGGAGTGTCGCACCAAAAACATCAAAACAAAAGGCAACACCGTGTCCTGGGAGATGGTTTGCGGCTCTCCGCAGGGCGAAGTGAAAAGCAGTGGTAAAATTACTTATAAAGGAAACCGGTTCGATGGAGTCGTTCTAATGGACATACCGGGACAGGGACAAATGAAAATGACCATGACCGGCGAGCGCATCGGAAAATGTAAAAAGTAAACAGCTGAATTTTCACCAACTGGAGGCATTCATATATAAGGCCCCTAAGCCGCGGGAAACTATTTGGATAACCAAAGGGTGCTTCTCAGTTACAATCAGTGACAAAATTCGAATGTGCTATCTGTCTCCCCATGTTGCCGGGAGACAGATAGGCGCGGGCTTGACGAAAAGTTCCGTTTGATAAAGATCTTGCCGTGGAATTGGGATGAAACGGATGTCATTGCCTATAAATGTCGATGGCAGAAGTAAACAGTCATAATATTCTCCTAATTCCGTCAATAATTTGTCGAAAAGTCCTGCCATAACTTCCATTCTATGTTTGACTGTACACTCTAAGATTTCATTAAAATTTAATGTAAACCTCTATTTTGGTGTTAAAACAAGCAGATCCCATTTTTCACCTAATTATTACACCCTGAATGGCATGTTTGTTGCTGTGATTCAAATTGTTACTTTTTTTTAAAAGAATATACTTTTGCACTATAAAGTGGTATAAGAAAAACAGCCTGAAAAAATTGATTGATGCAGTTTGTATGGAGACAATATGCTGCTGTGTTCAAATAATGCTTTCAGATGCCTTGGAATAATGGTTCGGACGGCCCACCTACTGACAGCGCGGCTGATTTCTTTATGCGCAGAAAATAGCCTGAAAAAAAAGGTTGTTGTCCCTCACTCTCACCATCACGCTCTTCCGCGGGTCGACCATATCGATAAAGCAATTGCTTCTTCACTTAAAAAAGATGACCCACTAGTAGAAACCTATATTGAATATATGGATTCAACCGGTAACGAGGAAAACAACCTTTTCAATTTATTGAAAAGACACATTCAAACAATCCGTATCTAAACGTGTATGACTTAGGCATGAACAGGAGGAAAAATGGCTAAATCGAAAAAAAATACACTTCAATATCACCTGACCGCTGTTAAGGAAGGCAAACGAAGTTTTGAAAACGCCTTTCAAAGTGTGACCCGGATGATTTTGGAAAGTGAAATTGAAAAGGTAGTGGTGAATGGCAAAACAACTTACGATTTCAGCATTTTTCGAACCGGGAAAAAACATATCATAGGAATGTATGATGAAATCAACAGTTTTGTCTCTTATGTGAAGGACGCTTCCGAAGGCGGGTCTTCCAGAGAAATGGCTTTCGTACTGGTCGGCGAACCGGGAAATGGGAAAACGTTTTTAGTGGAATTTTTAAGTGCCAAATACCGAAATTTTCTGGCAGAAGAAAAAAATCGCAGGTACACTTTTAGATTTCTAGATATGGACAAGATCGGTAATTATGGAAGAATCACCACCATTGAATCCCAAACCTACGAAGACCCTTTCATCTTGGCCATGAACCTTTTTGAAACCGTTGATGAAAATAAGACCTTTTTAGTCAAACAGATCGGATTCTCCGATAATGAAATTGAAAAACTCTACGATGACTACCGGCCCATGGGTGCCTGCAGCGGGTATATCTGGAACGATATCAGAAAATTTGCCGACGGCAACATTGATGAAATGCTTAAATTCGTCGAAATCATTCCGGTACCTTTAACTGAAAGCCTGGGCACCGTGACGGGGAAATACCCGGCCAAAGATAAAATCACCTCTTCGGCCGTCGATCTGCTGGGTGAAGAGTCCATTCAAAGACTGCTTCATATTTCAGATACCAACAACCCGTACCGTTTTGATTTGAGAAGGGGCGCTCTTTCCCGTGTTGCGGGCGGGGGTATTCATTTTTCCGATGAAATTTATAAAAACAAAAAAGATCTGGTTCAGGTTTATCTGGGGGTCATCCAAAACCGTGTCATTGAAATTGATGGCTATAAATGGCCCATAGATACCCTGATTATTGCCACCAGCAACAACTCAGAATTTCACCGATTTCTATCTGAAAAAGAAGAAGCGCCGATTATAGACCGATGCCGTATCTGCTATGTTTCTCACAACACAAATTATAAGCTGCAAAAAGATCTTACCGCATATGCCATAGGAAGTGAAACGCGGACCACATTGACACGGGATTATCTTCACCAGGACCCCAATTTAAATTATGCGGCATCGGCAGCCTCGGTGCTGACACGCCTCCCTCGATCGGAAAAGCTTACACCTGTTGAGACAATGAAACTGGCCGCAGGAGAAGTCGCCGGAGAAAAAAGCATCAAGACCTTGGCCGAAGTGATAGACACGCTAAACCAGGACCCTGAAATTATCAATCGTTTTGGTCAAAAGGGCCTGGGGCAAAGAAACCTTGGCAGAGCCATTCAGCTTTTAATTGAAAGCTCAGAGACAAATGAAGGCAAGTGTATGTTCGCATATGACGTTTTCAAAGCCCTGGACCGGGTGATTCTGGACTACGTCACCGAAGCGAACGACAGGGCAAAGTATCTGGAAGATCTTAAAACCGCCAAAGGCCTGTACCGTGAAAGAATTATGACCGAGATGTTCAATGCATATATGGACGAACCCCTGGCCATTAGAAAAGATGTGATGAACTATGTGAACATGATTATTGGTATTGATGCCGAAAACCTGGGACCGGACAAGATGTGGAAGTATAAAGACCCGCAGACAAAAGAGTTAAAGGCTTTAAAAATCGACGAGCGGTATATTAACAGTGTGGAAGAAAGGCTGGAGCTGAAGACAAAAGAACAGCGGGAAGCGTTCAGAACATCCATTAGAAAAATATATGGTCAGAAAATATCGGTTGATCCTGATTACGATTTCATGGACAACCTTGAGCTGGTTAAAGCGATTACCGATGTCCGGCTTAAATCCGATATTGCAGGTGCTGGAAGTCTTATAGGTGCACTTGCCAACCGTACCAACGAGGAAAACCAGAAGTTGTATGACCGCATGGTCGATACCATGCTTTCTAAACTTAACTATTGCAAGACATGTGCACAAAAAACGATTGAGTACTTCTGTACTCAGGAGGATGAAACATAGGCGCTTAATAAAGCCATATCTGTAATGTGTTGTCGATACCAGACAACACGTTGTTTTTAACATTGAAAGATGATGCTACGGGTTACGAGTTACGGGTTGCGAGTTGATTGTTTAAAAAGGAAAACCATCCTTGAAACATAACTCGCAACCCGCAACCCGCAACCCGCAACGCACAAACCGTAAATCATGAATCCAAAGCTTATCAATCTCTATCACAGACTCAAACAGGAAGGTCTTACCCCTGAGCGGGAAGAGAAAATTCTTGCTGAACTGCACTATGAAGGCACCCACCACCTTCCCGAAGATGTTCCAGCATCCGAAGGTGCAAATACTTTTTTTCAGGTGCCATACAGCATTTACCAATATAATGATCTGGACGTGTTACAGGCTTTCACCGCACTTCAAAGCAACTACAATATCAGCCTTCGATCCATTGACGAACTGCTGGAGCGCGATAGGCAAAGGGAAAAAGACGGGTTTCCCAAAAAGATCAATGTCGGACGGTTGATCAAACCCGGAAAGGGCGGCAAAGATAAGGTGGTGATTGTTCCCACCACCGTGGAGGAAAAATTTATCCATGACAGTTTAAGGGAAGTTACCGATGAAGCTGAGCCATCCGGCGGAACAGGCGATGGTGAGGAAGGCGAAGTGATTGGTGAGCAACCGGTCCGTGAAGAAGGTGCCTCAGGAGCAGGACCCGGTGAAGGAGAGAGCGGTCCTCACGAAATGGAATCGAGCGCTTACGACCTTGGCAGAATTCTCACCGAAAAGTTTGAGCTTCCCAACCTAAAAGATAAGGGCAAAAAACGCTCCCTTACCCGTTATACCCATGATCTGACTGATAAAAACCGAGGATTCGGGCAGTTTCTTGATAAGAAGGCCACATTGCGAAAAATCTTTGAAACCAATATTACCCTCGGGAATGTGCCCGATATCAACGATATCGACCCGACACGCTTTTTGATTTCACCCGAGAATAAGGTGTATCGAATTCTTTCCCGGGAAAAGGACTACGAGTCGCAAGCCATGGTTTTTTTCCTGAGAGACTACTCAGGTTCCATGGCAGGAAAACCAACGGAACTCGTGGTGGCCCAGCACGTTCTGATTTACAGCTGGCTTATGTATCAGTACGACATGCAGGTGGAAACCCGTTTTATTCTTCATGACACCGAAGCCAATGAAGTCAAAGATTTTTATACCTATTACAACTCCAAAGTCGCAGGCGGCACAAAAGTGGCTTCTGCCTACAGGCTGGTGAACGAGACCGTGGAAAAGGAAAACCTGGCCCAGGATTACAACATTTATGTGTTTCACGGCACAGATGGGGACGACTGGGACACGGAAGGCAAGGAAGCCATTCCGGAGCTGAAAAAAATGATGGTCTATGCCAATAGGATTGGAATTACCGTTGCCCGGCACTCATACGGTTCGAGCCAGACCACTGAAGTTGAAAGATACCTTAAAAATTCCAACCTCCTGATCGAAAAAAAAGATTTTCTCAGGCTCGACGCCATGACCGAAGATGCAGATGAACCCCGCCTGATTGAAGGAATAAAGAAGTTGATAGGTGAGTAAAAGCATACACGTCCACTGGACATGGCTTAACTACTTGAATAACCAATGGAACTCATTGACCAACACACTAAAAAAATCATGGAGGGATGCAAGGAGAGAGCCCTTAGTGCCGGTCTGCGATTTCAGCATGAAACCCTGGAATATATTGTAACCAACAGGGACCTGCTGGAACTGTCACCCAAAGTGATGATTCCTACCCTGTACGATTACTGGGTCCACGATGTTCAGGTGTTGCAGGGAAAAGGGAAATATGAACTTTACCCCAGCAACCCATACGAAACGGTCATTAATACCCGACCGGCCATCTCGTTTTATAATGACAACAACCCGGACTGGCTGAATGTAATGATTTTTTATCACGTTCTGGCCCATATAGATTTTTTTCAAAACAATCAATACTTTCGCCACACATGGGACTACGATTTTACCGGTCAGGCTTTATCGGATAAACGTTTAATCGCCAGACTGCGATCTGAAAAGGGAAGATGGGTCGACTACATTATTGAATTTAGCCGCAGTATTGACAACCTGGTTGGATTCCATGAAAAGCTCTCGGATTTAGATCGTTCTGTGATCGCTACACCTTCAAATATGCTGGATTACTATTTTGATGTATTCCTTCAAACAGTAATAAAAACGAAAGTTAATGAATATATTAAAGAAATTGAAAAGTACAACGCCTGTATAAAAAAATATGGGGATCAGGGTGAAAAACATTTCTTTTCAGAAATACGCGAAAAATACCCCGAATTCGATGCGATATACAAAAAAAGCCTTGAGGAGAAGTCCGAAAAAAAATTTGATTTGATTCAATATATAATCAAGCATTCCGAATTTTTAAAAAAGGATGAAAACAAATGGATCAAAGCGGTTATGGAAGTCGTTCGTAAGACATCCCTTTTCTTTCAGCCGCAAATCAGAACCAAAATCATGAACGAAGGATGGGCCAGTTACTGGCACGAAACCCTTTTCCTCAAAGATGACCGGATCAGGGGACATGAGGTGGATTTTGCCCGGGTCCATTCAGCAGTTACATCGCTGCCTCGAGTGGGATTGAATCCCTATGCGCTTGGAATGCGTCTTTTTTATTACATTGAGGAACTTGCGGATAAAGGAAAATATTCCATTGAATTTAAAAAACTTCTGGATGCGGATAAACGAGAGACGTTTGACGAAAATCTAAAAAAGGGAAAAGATTTTATTTTTAAAATTCGTGAAAACATGTGTGATTTTCTGTTGGTAAACACCTTTGTCGATCAGGATTTTATCACCGACAACAAACTTTTTGTTTCCGGCCGAAGGTTAAACCAGAATAAGGGAGTCTGGGAGTTTTACGTCAAAAGCAGGAAGGCCAGAGATTATCGTAAAATGCTCATGGGCACCCTTTACCATCCCCCGTATATTGAAATCGATCAGGAAAAAAGCAGCAATCATACGTTATATCTTTTGCATCATTTTGAACAAAAACCTCTGGTAAAGGAATTTATTTCCAACACCATGATGGGAATCGAATATCTCTGGGGCGGCCCCATCAAGCTTGAAACAAGCGAAATCATCCCTACACCACCGCAACCACCGGCCGGTTTTGTTCCGGGAGCTCCCGTCCCGGTAAAAGAAGAGCTAAAAAAACCGGAAATAAAGTGGCAGCGTGTGTTATACAGCATGGAAAACAGAAAGCTTTCCAAAAAGAATATATAAAACACCATGGACAATATTCAAAAAGCAATGCAGCATCTCAACAAGGGTATGGACAAATGGGACCAGCGCGCCCCGGTTCCCTTTACTGAATTTCTTAAAATACTTTCCGCCGGACCTCATGAAGTGGTTCGCAATGTCTTCCAGGTCTTTCACGACATGGTCAAGGCCTATATTATAGAGGGAGTGGATGAATATCCTGATGATCCCGAATCGATTCATTATGTGAACTACGATTGCAGCAAACTTTTTGCTGAAGGAGCAGACCACCCGTTTTTTGCCGACCGGCTTTTCGCCAACCGGCTCATCAGACTGGTTGAGGCCTTAAAACGCGGGGCACAGCAAAATAAGATCTATATCTTTGAAGGCCCTCCCGGCTGCGGCAAAAGTACATTTTTAAATAACCTTTTAAAAAAATTCGAAGAGTTTGCCAATACCCAGGAAGGATTGCGCTTTGAAACCGTCTGGCGGTTCGACCGTAAAATGATGGGTGGCTTTGCCGAAAATGAAGCGGCCCCTCTTTTGGATAAATTATCCCAACTGCTTGATATCCCTCCCTCTGAACGTGGTCCGACCCCTAAGCAACAAGATGCAATTTATTTTAATGAAGATTTTATAGAAATCCCCTGCCCCAGTCATGATAACCCCATATTAATGATACCCAAAGAACACCGCCGCGAGTTTATCGACGATCTGTTTAAAAATGATGAATTCAAATGGAAGCTTTCCACCGAAAAGGAATACGAATGGGTATTCAAGGATAGCCCATGCACCATTTGCAGTTCTTTATACGAAGCGCTTTTAAACAAATTTAAAAATCCTGAAAAAGTTTTTGAAACCATATTCGCCAGGCCCTATAAATTTAACCGGCGCCTGGGTGAAGGCATCAGTGTCTTCAATCCCGGTGACATGCCCATGAAGCAAAACATCATGAGCAATGCCATGCTCCAGAGACGAATAAACAGCATTTTAAGGGACAGCAACCAGGTTAAATATATTTTTTCACAATATGCCAAGACCAACAACGGGATTTATGCCCTTATGGATATTAAATCCCATAACAAAGAACGATTGATCGAATTGCACAACATTATCAGCGAAGGCATTCATAAGGTGGAAGATATCGAAGAAAACGTGAACTCACTCCTTCTGGCCGTTATGAATCCGGAAGATCAAAAAAATGTCCAGGCTTTCAAATCGTTTTCCGATCGCATTGAATACATTAATATTCCCTACGTCATGGATCTGAATACCGAGGTGGAAATTTATAGAAACATTTTCGGAAAACATATTGACGAAAGTTTTCTCCCCAGGGTGCTCCACAACTTTGCCAGGATTATTATTTCGTCCAGGTTAAATACCCGGTCCGAATCCCTGCTGGAATGGATCGGCAACCCTGAAAAATATCGTCTGTATTGCGATCAAAACCTTCAACTTCTCAAAATGGAAATCTATACCGGGCATATCCCCGACTGGCTGACCGAGGAAGATCGAAAACAATTGACGGCAAAACGCCGGCGCAAAATCATTGCCGAATCGGAAAAAGAGGGTATACATGGCATTTCCGGGCGTGATTCGATTAAAATATTCAATGAGCTTTACTCAATGTACGCCAAGGAAAACAAGCCCATTAACATGTCGATTATATGCAATTATTTTACCAAAATCCGTCAGGATCTCAGCAAAACCATACCCAAAGGTTTTTTAGACTCATTGCTCCGCATGTACGACTACACCATTTTGCAGGAAGTCAAAGAGTCTTTGTATTATTACAATGAAGAACAGATATCGAGGGAAATTCAAAATTATCTTTTTGCCGTTAATTTTGAAACAGGGGCTGTGGAAACCTGCACTTATACAGGAGAAAAACTGGAAATTACCGAAGATTTTCTAAAAAGTATTGAATCTCGTCTGGTGGGAATAAATGCGAATGAAAAAAAGCGCCTGGCTTTCAGAGAAGATACCCAGAAAGAGTACACCTCCAAAACATTGACCCAGGAAATCATGGTTGAGGGAAAACCGGTGACCGAGACAAAAATTTATCAATCTCTGCATGAAAGATATGTTTATAACCTTAAGGAAAAAGTTCTGGATCCGTTTCTGGAAAATGAGAACTTTCGGCGGGCAATAAAGGATTATGATGACGAAGGATTTAAAGCATACGACAAAAAGATCAAAAATGACGTGACCTATCTGGTCAATAACCTATGCACCAGTTATAATTATACCAAACCGGGTGCAAAGGAAGTGTGCATTTATGTAATTGACAATGATCTGGCAAAGAAATTTTCCAATCCGCAAAAAACCTAACTTTCTTATTCGTTCACTGCGTCCATCTGGGCTTTTAAACAATCGCAATATTCATCAAAAATAAAATACATACACTTGTTTCTCAAGCTGGATTTTTCATAAAATCTACAGTTGGTTTGCTCTGAATCACTGGCAGCCGTGCAAACAGACATCATTTCTTTTTTGCAGAAACTTACCACTGGGCCTTGCATTTCACTCACCCCCTTCATAAAATATTTATGCTTTGAAAAAGCAGTTTCAATATAAATCTTCCTGTTTTTATTATCGACACGTTTTAAAAAAACCTGAAGCGATTTTTTTAGGCGGTGCTGCAAAATAGCAAAAAAAATATTTTTTCTTTATTAAGGAATGCAGAAAGCATGCCAAAAAAATCAATATTAAAATAGTCTTTCATTCAATGGAGTTGGTGATGTTTTCAAAAAACAGAATCGGCTGAATAAGACAAAAAGCGCCAATTTTTTTAGCGCAGTACGTCAAATCCTTGGCTTGCTGTTCAAATTAGCGGCCATAAATAACCGAAAAGATATGTGGTAGAGGGAATTTCAAAACGGCATTTTTCGAAGCTCGCTTTGAAATATTTGAGGTGGTTTATAGCAAAATACAAAGGACGAGATGACCCGGCCAAAAAAGCCGGGTCCTGAGGACCCGGCCTTGGGTTTTCCTTTAAAAGGATGGTAATCTTTTTAACTCCAAAGACGTACCAAAGAAGTCAGAAATCCGCCTTCTGGCTACAGGCTTTCCAGCAATGCTGCTTTTTTCTTGTCATATTCTTCCTGGGTGATCAATCCCTTATCTAACAGCCTTTTTAATAACAGGATTTTTTCTTCCACACTGGTGGCCGTATCCGGTTTCTTTTGGTCTCGTCTGATAATTTCAGGCCCTGTCCTGCCTTTACTATTAAATACGATCCTTTCCGTGGTTCTCTTGTTTTTCCAGTAGAGCCACACATTGCCGTTGCGACTGGGCGTGGCATGCTCCGGAGGAGGACCGTAACAGATAAAAACGGCTTCCTTGCTCATCCCGTTTTGTATTATTCCTTTTTTAATCGCATTTATTTCATGTTGAGTCAGCCCTGCGGTTAATTCAGCAAAATTTTTGGTAGTAAACATCATACGTTTATAGTCTTCAATGGTTTTTCCGGGATGATAGTTTTTGGTGTAGAAAATTTTGTAATTTTTATTGTTGGTCGTCGTTTTAAAACTAATTATTTTTCTGCAATCATGGCCATAACAAAAATCTGTGACTTTAGACTTGCTGATCTCCGTCCCGGCAGGTATAAATGATCTTCCGCCTTTATAGTTAATACACTTCATGTTAAACCCACTCCATTTCCAAATGTTGTATGCAGTATACAGTTTTTGTTGCGAAATGGCTTTGTCTTTAGCATAGCAAAAAACGGCGGATAAAACTATCATGAGCATGATGGTTGGTGTAACTCTTAATAGGTATCGCATAATTTCCCCCTTAAGATTGCTGGTTTTCCATAAAATTTATATGTCAATTGATAAGCCGGGGCCACTCAAAATGGCTCTTTAACATGTTTAATTATTATCGCAATAGAAACAATCTGTCAATTCTTGATGGTGTGGCCATTCGAATTCACCCTTCTGATGAGCAAGATTAAGCCGAGAAAACTACCAATACCCCAATATCCATCATCAATCATCCCAAACTAACTTCCCCAATCATTGCAGAACCTGTTGGTCGGCCAAAGAATTTTTCGCTTCACCTTAGAGGTCAACCAGGAGCTTACATAACAGGTATTTCATGAATCCGGATAGTGATGATTTTATGAATTTGTATGAACCCCCATTTTATGATATCCAAGGGTAAATTAAATATGAGGAAAAATAAAAAATGAAAAAACAATCCCGATACCCAAAGCCCTGTATCACAACATTTAAACATAAGGAAATCATTACCCTTACTGCGTTTTGGCTCATATTCTTCTGCGGCCTGTCTTTTTCATATACTGCAGAGGCCGGTCAAAGTATTCCTCAGGCAATAAAAAAGTTTGCCAAAAATAAAAAACGCATGAGAATTGCGGTTCTTGATTTTGCCAATACCTCGGGCGAAAAGACCCGGTTTGACGGCTATATCGCAGATACAATTGTAAGCGAGTTAAGCAAGTATTCATTGACGCTCTTAGAAAGGAAGAGACTTAAAATGCTCTTAAAAGAGCATGCCCTTTCCCAATCCGGTGTAATTGATTCCAAAAAGGCCCTTAAGATGGGTATGCTGCTGCCTCTAGATGCGATTGTATCGGGTTCATATACTCATATGGGTCACAGTGTGGTTATAAACGGCAGGTTTATTCATGTTGGATCAGGTGAAATTTTGTATGCGTTTACTGCATCAATAAAAACTCAAATTGAAAAACAACCAAAAGATAAAGAGAAACCGACATGCGAGCCCATTTGGCAACCGGTGAATCAGTCATTGAAAAACTTGAAAGACAAGAAGGCGATCAATTATGCTGTTGATTGCGCCACAGGGATTCCCTTTGAAGGTGAATGCGGAAAGATTCATTACCAGGTGATGTCTACCTTTATCCGGTTCAATATATTTCCTCAAAAATATAATAAATTTTTAATTGACACCCTGATATCTATAAATGATCCCTCAAATGACGAACGAACGAGGGCGATCGCAAGGTTTTTATCAGCAGACAAAACGGTGGACAATGCAGAGTGGAAAGCCATGCTGACCGCTCTTAAGAAAATGAATGATTATGCCCTGCATATCCATCTTTCATCCATGTTAAACCATAAGTATGAGAAAAAGAGCAAAGTCAGAAAAAGGATCGATGAAATCATCAAGCTGACAAAAGCAAAAAAGATAGGCCGACCTTTGTCGTTTACCAAAGAAAAGATGTTTTTTTCCCTCCTTTCCGGTTTAAACGTATATCACCGGAAGAATATGGCCCATTGTGTATATATGTTTGAAAAATATCAAGCGCTGATTCCTCATAATGACAAATATAGTAAAAAAGCCGCCAAACTTTTAAACATAATTTATCTGGTGGACAATGACAGGGATATACAAAAAAAAGCACTGAAAAATTTAATACGTTTTTATCAAAATCGTGAAAAATCCGAACTGTTGGCCACCAGAATAACTGAGACCATACGCAGTATAGAATCGAAGATAGATGACCGGTATGAGCAAGATGAAAACAAAAAAAGAAATTATAAAAATGATCTCAAAACAATAAACAAGTCCCTACCGGATATGATATGTATGTCTGTTGCGGCAGCCAGGAAAAAAGGATTCCGCTCACAGGTAGAGGACCGTATCGAATACATACTAAAATATAATATCCCATGCGAACATGCCCCCTCTATCAGGGACCTTGAAAATGATATGCGATCCGGCGATTGGGACAGGAAGCTTAAGGCTATCGAACTCCTTTCGAAAATAGGAACCGCGGCAAAACCAGCCGAGCAGACCGTCATCAAATATCTTGGCCAGCAGGGTTTTGGTCGTAAAGGCGGCAGGCTGCGCCGTTTTTGCGCGGTTACCCTGGGAAACATAAAAACCACTGACCCCAAAGGGATTACCCTTTTAATCGAATCGTTTCCCGACTATAATAACGGCGTGTCCCATGAGGCCAAGGAAACCATTAAAAAGATAAATGTGGCGGCCCTGCCATATCTAATAAAAGGACTTGCGCACGAACACCACGCAGTCCGCTATGGGTGTGCGGAAGCACTGGGCAATCTCGGCCGTGAAGCTGAACAAGCGGTTGAAGAATTGAAGAAAATTGCCCAAAAAGATGACAACCCTTATGTACGCAAGCAGGCGAAAGGGGCTGTTCAAATGATAGAGAACAGTTTTTAGCTATCTGTTTAAATATTCGGCTGCTTTATCTGGCCTTTGTGTCTGCTTTTAAAATCATTTTTTCTTTGGTGTCCGATACTGTTTGCCGTAAACATATTCCGTTTTAAATGATAAAAAACTCAGAAGAAAGAACAAACGGAACATATTTATTAGAAACAAACAGTCGTTTTTCAATCCTAGCTCGGTTCGACCAGGGAATCGCCTATTACCCCGTTTCCAGACTTAACAATCTTTTCTATAAAGGAAGGTACGGCAGCTATCTCGCTTCAATTAGATTTGAGATAGCCCCAAGAAACAGAATCCCACGGCGGTGTTGATCGTCTCTGCCTGTATGGGTTTAACTAAGAAGATAGGGGGCGTTTAACATACCGATCTCATTTGTTAAGTCTGGAAACGGGGTAATAGGCGATTCCCTGGTCAAACTTTAGGTTTCATGTTTCGTTGTGCCCAGTCGGGCAAGAAAATTTGTGGAAACAGTATACAAGAAATGAAGCTAAGATGCCAAAATAGACTGCGCAAGAAAGTATAAAGGGTGTTTTCCGAACCAGACACGGCCCCTTTTGTCACTTACTTCCTTGCGCAACTTTTTGAAGTGGTTAAAAAACCACCAATGAAAGGAGGGAAGATGAAAAAAGATGTAAGCTGTGGGCGGCCCCTCTCCAAGGACCGCCCCTATGCGAAAAAAGCAGTGCGTTCTCCGACACACTGAAAATTAATCTAAAGCAAACTTTGTGCCAAACTATCAAGATTGATTGATAATCCAAAATAACAGGCAGTTAAGAAAATCTTACCTGGAAAGCAGAACCATTCTACCCTCTTTTTTTGTGAAAAATATTTCAGAAAAAATATGAAAAGTTTTTCACAAAGCAATGCCGACAGCGAATACCCTAGGACAACGTATTTTTAAAATAATACTGCCGTTGAAACCGGTCCGGGAATTAAAAATCTTTCTTGTGCCAACATAAACGGGTTTTGATTTTATCACTGGCTTGAGTGAAAGACATCTTGAGGGAACTTCCTGTTTTTTTGGGTAAATCAGGAGGGAACAAGATTGTTCCGTCTGTAATAACGTATAGAGTCCGTGGTGTATATGGCCAAAGCGGTCCAGATGAACACAAAGGTCCACACCTGAGCCATGGAAAACGGCTCATTAAATGCAAAAATCGCTAAAAGGAACATACCGCTTGGAGCGATATACTGCAGCAGCCCTACTGTGGAAAGTAGAATACGTCTTGCGCCCAATGTAAAAAAAAGCAGTGGAACAGCGGTAACCAAAGAGGCGCCCATCAACAGCAAATCCGTTCCATGGCTCACCCGAAATATAGATCCCATCCCCTTTACATCCAAGTATACCAGGTAAATTGTAGCGGGAAAGGAAAGCACCATAGTTTCAACGGTTAGCCCCACCACCGAACTCACCGCAACGACCTTACGGATCAAACCATAAAAGCCGAATGTTAAGGCCAGAGTGATAGAAATCCAGGGAAAAACACCATGGTGAACGGTAAGATATAAAACACCGACACCGGCCAATACCACCGCCAGAATTTGAGGTTGCCTCAAACGTTCCTTTAAAAATATGACTCCCAAAACAACGTTTACCAGCGGGTTGATATAATATCCGAGACTTGCCTGTATAAGATGGTCGTTATTAACCGCCCATATGTACAGTAACCAGTTGCAGCCCACCAAAACCCCCGTTGCCGAAAGAATAAGCAGCATGCGTCGATTTTTCACCATATCAGTGAACTCTTGCCAGCGACGCTGTAAAATGACTAAAGGCATCAGAAATACAAAAGACCACACAACCCGGTGCAATATGATTTCCAAAGCAGGTACCGCTCCAAGCGCTTTCCAATAAAAAGGGCTGAGACCCCATATTAAAAATGCAGAGGAGGCATAAAAGGTACCTAAAACCGGCTCGGTCCTTGATGATGAATGAGCAGGTGGCATACTATTTTAAGGCTCCGTATAGATCTTTGCTTTATATAAGCGCCGGACAAAACACATCATATATCAGCAAATCTTGTGACACATTAAAAATTTTATGTTTCTTGCCTTTTGGCACCCGTACAATGACTCCGGGTTCCAGTGAAAAACTCCCTGTCCCATCCACCCACATCACCGCTTTTCCCTGCAACAGATAGAGGATATCATCCTGCTCCTCATGGATATGTTGGGGGACTTCCTTTCCCGCTGGAACATTAACCAGCATACAGGTCACGTTCAACCCATGTTCTTTCTGCGAAATCAAAGGCTTGATCATAATTCCTTGTGCCGAAGGGTGGGGTATCCAGGAAATCTTTTCCGCTGATCGACAAATTTCCATTTGAATCCTCCTTTATTTTTAAAAGGGTTCTCTTTCTGCTTTTCCCGTTTTGCCTGCCTCTTTTACATTACGGATTCAGCCGACCTATTTTTGACGATTTACTATTTTTTCCGGTGTCCAATACTAGTTCAAGCTGTATCACCCCGGTTCCCGCCTTAGGCCGCATTGTCTCCAGATGATGCCTTGTCGGCAATCGCCAGCAATTCAGCAATATTCCCTCCGAAGACTTTGGCCTTGTCATTTGCGGCGTAACCTGCCCGGTCGAGCAATCCATCGATCAGCAGGATTTCCTCCCCCGGGTCGAACCATGGCCAGTCCGTACCGAACATAATGCGATCCGGGCCATGGACCCGCAGGAGTTGGATAAATTCAGTCTCTTTTAGGGTGTGGGCGGCGTTGGAGGTATCAAGGTAAAGATTATCTGCTGGCGGCAGGCAGCGGATGATCTTTTCAAACGGTGCGGTTAACCCACCCATGTGGGCCCCGACAAATGTGATCCCCGAAAACTTCCGTACCAACTGGTTGATTTGCACCGGATCAGTGGTATATCGCGGATCGGTACCGAAATAGGCGGCTGCCTTAAAAAAGGTATCGAGCACCACAAAGAAGTGATCACTGTGGTTTCGGTTGAAAGACTCGATCTGAGCAAACATCGTCATTGTATGAGGGGCATCCAGCATAAATCCCTGGGAAAAAGAACAAAGCTTGATGGCCCGAATACCGGCGGCGTGCAGGGTGGTCATTTCGGCCTGAAGATCTTTGCATTCCGGGTGCAGCGTTCCCGCCGTATGTAAATAACCACATCCAGCTGCGGTGGCCATGGCGGTACGGTTGACTGCTGAAACCCCATCCGCACTGGCGGTGGGCAGCATCAGTGCGGCATGAACCCCTGCTCGGTCCAAGGCGGTCTCCAGGACTGCAGTTCCGATTCTTTGGCTTGCCTCACCGGCTTGAAGGTGCAGCTGGGCGACCATCTCAGGTTTGGCGGAAACATTTTCAATCACCTTTGGCGTAAAAAGATGTACATGTGCATCTATAATCATAAATAAATATCATCCGGCGTGTATGTCGCGCCTCAAAATACTCAGTCCACTTATAAACGAATGCTTCAGAAATTCCTACATCGCTTGGGTTATTCTTTATTATCCGTATCCGGTATGCCCAAAAAATAGAGCAACCCGGAAATATTGTCGCTGGTGATCACACCGTCACTGAAATCCTTTAAGATTTCTTTGGGATTGAAACCGATGGCTAAACCGGCATTACTGAACATAAAGCGGTCGTTTGAGCCATCGCCAACGGCAACGATCTGATCGGCGTCAATGCCCTCAATATCGGCGATTTGTTTCAGTAACTCGCCTTTTTTTTCCGCATCAATGATTTCTCCTTTTATTTTCCCTGTAACAACACCGTTTTCTATTTCAAGCTCATTGGCAAAAACGTAGTCCAGGTTAAGGAGCTTTTTAAGGTAGTCGGTAAAGAAACTAAACCCTCCTGAAATTACAGCGATCTTATATCCCATAAATCTAAGGGTTGAAATCAATTCCTCCGCCCCTGGTGTAAGTTTGATTGTGTTGCTCAACAATTCAAGCTTTTTTACAGGCAGTCCTTTTAGCAGTTTGACTCTCTCCTTCAAAGACTCTTGAAAATCCATGGCGCCGTTCATTGCCCTGTTGGTAATTTCTTTAACAACCTGATCCACACCGGCGGTCTTGGCCAGTTCATCAATCACTTCCTGCTGGATAATGGTACTGTCACAATCAAAAACAATGACACGCTTGGGCCTGGAAAAGACATTGTCGTTCCGCAGGGAAAAATCGAGTCCCAGTTCTTCGGTATGTCTGTACAATATCTTGCGAAGGGACTGGGTATGGGGTAAATCGCAAGTGTCAATGGTCATGTCTATGGCGATGTATTCACCACGGGCAATCATCTTGATCTGTTCTATGTTGATTGAGTTTTCAGATAGAATGCCTGAAATGGAAGCGACAATTCCTGGGCGATCACGGCCCATAAAGGTTAGTACCATTAACTTCTTGTTGGACTTACGGCGTCCGGCCACATATTTTTCGGTACGCAAGCCCAAATCAAAATGGGTGCTCACAGATTCAAGAGCCTGAACCATATCTTCATAGCTATATTTAGAAGTAACCAAATCCACCACCAGAAACATGGAAAAATGGCCCCTGACCGCTCGCGCATCAGCGTCCACGATATTGATGTTCAAATCGGCCAGAACGTTCGTCAATGAATGGACCAGGCCGGGTTTGTCTTTTCCCACCGCAGATATAACATAAAGAGAGCTCATCATTAATCCTTTAATATCATATAGTTATAAATTATTATACAAAATTAGAAGCGGTTATACCACATTTCACTTTAAAAGCAAATATTTCGAACGTCGCTGAAGCCCGGCTAACAAAAGCGAAGTAACAGTGCGGAAAGCAATAAGGAATTCATCCCGGCGGGAATAATAATTTTATATCAAAATATATTAAAGTGGTATTATAACCCCACAACGCAATTTGCCAGCTTTATTTAGCAACAGCCTCTTTTTGTGTCATGCGATATTGTTGCGAGTTGCGGGTTATAAAGGAAGGATTGTTTCCTATTAACAACTCGCAACACGCAACTCGTAACCCGCAACACTTACGGGATAGGCAAACAAATAAGTTAAAAAACACGTATGATGACTATCGATAAATGTCGTTGTCGGGGTAAACGCTGATTGATTTTTCTTCGCCAACGTTCCTGCCCTGAAAAAAAGGCGTCAACGGAAAAGGGTAAAATATTAAGCTCTTCTATCCCAGCTTGATTCTTTGTCACCAAAGCGAACTTATTGTTTGTCTCTACGTAAACTTTACCACCCAATATCTTTTTTTCAGTTTTTCCCTTTATTTTTCATGGCCTTATTCTCTGTCTGCAGTTCGTTGAGGAGATGTCCCAGAGGCCAATTTTGTGAAACAGGGGTCAGGGTGGCCCAAATTTGACTGGCAAACCCTGCCTCCCGATAGGCCGTCAGTAGACGATGCAACTCATTTTGGGTCAATCCGGACATGATCACAGCTCTCGGCATGTCTGAGGCGCCCGCAAATCCGGCTTTACTTTCATCGGTCAGCATATCACCGACGCTTTCTTCAAGATCATTTGAGGAAGCAAAAACGACCCGGGTATCTGATAGGCCGACCTGATCAACCAGGTTGAGAAAATCATTCCATGCTTCTTCAGGATAGCCGCAAACCAGCAATCCTTTGGGTCCGTACATGCGCTTATTCGATTTCCCTACCTTGGTAAACTGCTCTTTGTGCTTCAAGTTTTTATCTTACCTTTCCGTCCAGCTGGTTGTTGTTTTTCCTTTTATTCGTTTCTTATGAATGCCTTTATCGCCTCTTTGCAGCTTGGTCAACCCACCTATAGAATTTGCTCTTTGGTATGGGTGTATCCATCCATGACTGGTCAGGCCCTGGATCCTGGATAACTTCCTCGACCGGCTTGAGACGTGACAGGGGCTTTGAACTGACATATCCTTTGGCCGTCACCCATCGAACCTGTCGGGCTTTTTGTATGGCTCGGATGATGAGGTTGGTCATCTGACAATCACCAAGGCAGTAGTCCATTACTTTCTGCCAATTTCCTGCACGCCATTCCTTTGGTGCGTCTGCACCGTCCATGAGTTTTTGTTGTGAAATACCCATCGCTTGTGCCACATTCCCCAGGCTGACGGGAAAACCGGCCTGGTTGAAGAACTGAAACATGGGATCGTAACTCTTCAACGCGATACGGGCAGCGAGGGCCATATCATCGGCCTGATGTCCGATCCATTTCAGGTCGAAACCCAAGCCGTTCCACGCGCAGACCATGAATCCCTTCCGCTGCATCTCGTCAAGATACTCCAAAAGTTCATGTGCCCGCTTCGGCGTCAAATTTAACACCGGGCGACCTTCCTCATCCTCGGAATACCACACCCGCTCTTCTCCGGCATGGATTGCCGTTGCTGCCACCGAAATATGAAACGGCGCATACGTCTCCATGTCCTCATGTTGGCCCAGCTTGAAGACATCCGAAATTTCTATGTCAAAACTCAGCAAATTCATACTTCACTCTGGTTTTGTATAAGTGTTGAGATGGGATATTTAGTTAAGATCAGTCTGTTCTTTGTTTGCCATCTATTTGCGTTCGTTTCCTATTTTGCCCACTTTTTAATTTCATACGTTCGTTCCAGGTATCTTAATAGCTTATCCTGGACTTTCTTAAACACGGTCTTTTCAGCATAATTTCCCTGTTTATCCGGTTTCCCGGCCGGTATACCGGTTAATATCTCGATTCCTTCCTCAACAGTTGCCACCTGGTAGATGTGAAATTTCTTCTTTTTTACCGCATCAATCACTTCTTTTTTAAGCATGAGATTCTTTACATTGGCAACAGGAATGATCACCCCTTGTTTGCCGGTAAGTCCTTTGGTATTGCAAACGTCAAAAAATCCTTCGATCTTTTCATTCACACCGCCGATGGCTTGAATCATTCCCTTCTGGTTAACCGAACCGGTAACGGCAATCCCCTGATGGATGGGAATATCCGACAAACTGGAAAGAATGGCATACAGTTCGGTGGAAGATGCGCTGTCACCGTCAATACCCCCATAACTCTGCTCGAAGGTGATGCTGATGGAAAGACTCAAAGGATAATTCTGGGCAAAAGTCCGACCTAAAAAACCCGAAAGGATCAACATCCCTTTATCATGGGTTTTCCCGCTTAGCTTGGATTCCCGCTCAATATTAATAATACCCGCCTTGCCCATATAGGTTTCTGCGGTTATCCTTGATGGGCGACCAAATGCATTTTCCCCGATTTGGTACACAGCCAGGGCGTTCACCTGCCCCACGATATCATTTTTTACATCAATGAGTATGGTCTCATCTTTATAAGACTCATGAACCTTTTCTTCATACAGATTGTGTCTGAATTTATGTTCATTAAGGACTTTCTCCACATATTTTTCTGAAATAGTCCGGGCATTCTTTCCCCTCGCCCAATAGTCGGCCTCCTTTAATATTCCATGAATCTTTCCAAATCTTAAGGAAAGCTTATCTTTATGTGAAATTTGCTTTTCTCCGTATTCCACAATAGCAGCCACGCCTTTGGGCGATAGCGGAAGCAGGTTTTCTTCTGCACAGGTGCGGGCAACAAATTGGGCATATTGTTGGACCGTATTGTCGTTTCGTTCAACCTCATAATCAAAATCCGCCCGGACCTTAAAGATTTTATTGAATTTGGAATCGTGGTTTTGCAGCTTCTCAAACAGGTGATAGCTGCCGATTAATATGACTTTCACCTCCAAGGATATAGGCTCGGGACGGAGAGAAGAGGCACCCATTCCCATCCCCGATGCCAAATCTTCGATGAAAAGAAGCTTGTTCTGCAGTGCTCTTTTCAAGGCTTCCCACACATACGGGTTCATGAGGACGGACTCAATTTCCATGATCAGATAGCCACCGTTGGCCTTTAGCAGAGAACCGGCCTGAACCATGGTATAGTCGGTCATCAGGGTTCCCATATAGGCTCTTTTCTCAATGTGGCCGAAAACGTTATTATAGGTGGGGTTTGCTTCAAAAATAACCGGAGCGCCTTTTTGTTGTTTGTGATCGACCAGAACGTTGATCCGATATTCTTGAAAAGTGGGTTTGGAAGACTTTGAGAACAAACTTTCCCCTTTGTCCTTTTTGGAGTTGATAAAATCATTCACATTTTCCACAATATCTTCCTGAACCTCATTTAAATAATTTAAAATATCATGGCTGTCTTTGTAGCGATTTCTTAATATATCCATGTGGTTTTTCACCACAAACAGTGCCATTTCCTCCATTAATTTACTAATTTGTTTTCGCAGGTTATGGTTCAGCTTGTTGTTTTCCCTCAGAGTGGATTCGATCTCTGTTTGCAGTGAATGAATGTTTTTATTTATTTCAGTCCGCTTCTCCTCGGACAGTGCCTGAAAGGCCTCGGGCGACATCGGCTTTCCATCCACCAGCGGGATCGTTTGAAAGCCTGTTTGGGTTTTATTAATCATTAAATATTTTTCTGCCGCTGATTGATCCAGCTGTTGAAATAGTTGCTGTTGTTTTTTTGAATATTTTTCTTTGATTTCAGCGGTCTTTTCCTGGAATGACTCGTCTGTAAAGGCCTTCGGAAGCTCCACTTTGAGGTCATTAATCAACCGGTCGATCTGCTTTTTAAATAGATTCGCTTTGCCCGAGGGAACCGAAATTGTTTTGGGGCAAAATTCGTCTTTAAAATTATTCACCATGCACCAGTCATCCGGCGTCGGGCGCTTTTTAGCGTGCTGATTGACGATGTACTTGATAATGGTTGATTTCCCGGTACCTTCAACTCCCGAAACAAAGACATTATAACCCGGACTGTTCATGTTTAAGCCAAATTCAATGGCGCGAACCGCCCTCTCCTGCCCGATCACACCATCTAAGGGTGAAACCTGTCCCGTGTTTTTAAACTTAAATTGCGCCGGATTACATATTGACCTGAGTTTGGACGGGGGAAGTTCATACTCTTTTACCATGTGACTATCTCCTTTTGAGGCAATGACCATCAAGATGATGCCATGCTGATTTCACCATTTAACACGTTTTGTCCCATTCAAATCCTTGTTTTTTATTCCTCTTCCGCTAATCTCCTATAAAGATTACAGCTCGCATAAGAGTTCAGATTGGATCTTTCGTTAAGGAATCGCATACCTTCCTATTATAAATATTGCTAAATAATCCGGTAAAGCAAAGGGATTATGCCTGAAAGACTATGGCAGAAATCGGCAAGAACGTAAAGAACATATTCAACAAAACCAGCTTTTAATTGACAGAAAAGCTGTGGGCAAAGCACCGCATGATTCCGGTAAAGATGCTTTATATAGTGTCAGTTTCCGGACGTGGTTGAGCAATGAAAATATGCTTTTGGGTTATCTGAATCAGATTATAGACTTTTGAGAAAAAGAAATTGCTACCATAAGACTTTCATGAGTCAAATGCAAAGCTGAACTTTCTATTCCTCTTCTTTTCTGGTTACCGTATCAACAAATTTATCAATTTTGCGATACCTCGGTAGTCGTTTTTTCTATAACGCATGGGGGACTGCTCGCAAATGTGCAGTGGCACGATTTTTTGAGGCAAAATCCTTAAAGACTCTTTCAACGGCATCTTCAGAAATTTCCAGCACATTAGCCACATCAGTTATGGGTATATCGTGCTCCCATGCATAAAGGAGATAATCCAGCTTGGCAAATGGAATTCTGAAAAAAAACTCCTGATCGCTCACAGGAAGACTAAACGTATCCGGACTGGGTTGACGATTAATAATTTCCGGAGTGACTTCGAGATAGTCGGCCAATTGATATATTTGATTTTTGTAAAGATGGGTGAGTGGTTCAATATCAGTGCCCCCATCACCGTATTTGCAGAAATCTCCTAATATAAACTCTGTACGGTTGGTGGTTCCCACAACCAGAAGATTCCGTCGTTCCGCTTCAGCATAAAGATGCAACATTCGAGCTCTGATTTTTATATTTGCAAATGAGGTAATCGTACGAAATTCATCCAAATTCAACCGCTTTTTCTTTATTTCTCCATCAGGCATTTGAACTTGAAGATTATAAAAATTAAAGCTATCTCGTTCCAGCAGATCAATCGGAAGCGCTATATTGTACTTATAACCAGGTTTATACTCTGGAATCAGTTTCTGCATAAACTCGTCCCGCCATTTATAATGAGCCACGCTATCCACCGTGGGTGTAATGTTAATCTGACGATGTTCTATACCCAAAGCCTGGGCATGTTTTATGGCATATTCACTGCTGATTGGATTGGTCTCCGTTTCAGGCAGAACAAGTCCCACCACTCTTTCTTTTCCTATCGCATGCACTGCAACCGCTGCGATACAGGCGGAATCAATGCCACCACTCAATCCAACGATGACTCCTTTTCTACGAAATACAACGTTCATCTGCTCCACTATAAACTTTGAAAGTGTCTCTAATTGTTGCGCAGGATCAATTTTTAAAACATCAAGGTTGAAAATCATCGGAAACCTCCTGGCTGAATTTTGAAGGTATGCTTATGAGGTTAAAAGATTATGGCAGAAATCATAAAAGACGTAAAGAATATATTCATTAAAGCGGATTTTTATAGTGGTTGTCAAAAAAACGTTCCGCTATCGAATCGTTTTTTTCTACAACCACTTATACCGCAATTCTATATTTCGGAACATATTTATGGCAAGCGGTTTAATCACTGGATTGGAAGTAAGAAAGGTAAAGCATGATGGCTGTGTCGGAACTTCCCATATCAAATATTTCCTTTCACCGATCAATATTGTTTCCTTCTTTTTGCTAAAGCGTGAAACCTAAAAAAGCAGGTTAAAAATCCCACCCGTATCCAATATTGTCAAAATATTGACTACCAATGCTTTTAATCCGGCGAGACCGACACCAACGTTGAACGATATAACTAATTGATTTCAAAATATTTAAATTTGTTTGGGCCTATTGAAATCTTCGTTGGCATAAAAATTGCGATTCTACAAAAAACAATAAAGACAAATTTTTTTCAACAATATCGTTTTTTGTCTAAAGTTTTTTTTTGACTTCCCGATAGGCTTATTAGAGGTCAACCATGATAGCAGAAGAAAAAACTATGTCTGTGCCTCAAGCAGCGTCCCTTTGCGGGGTTACACGAACAACGGTAAATCATTGGATAAAAACTAAAAAGCTGCATGCAGACAGATCAGGGAGAAACTACTCGGTTCCGGTCAAGGACTTGTTCCTTTTCCTCAAATCAACCGAAAGGACGATTCCTTTTGAGCTGGAAAGTGACCATTGGGTCCCGGTGTTTAAAACCTATCGACGATGCTGGGACTATTGGAAGGGCACAGGTCATGGCGATGGATGCAATGACTGTGTGGTCTTGAAGAATCAATTGAAAGTCTGTTTCACCGCAAAAAATAGCATCAGAGTACATTGCTCTACCAGTTGTAATGAATGTTCTTATTATCAGGACATTTGCCTTCCGAGGATTCAATTTATTCATCAATTCGAATTACCCGCAGCCGTTTGCCAAGGGCTTTTCTTCTGGGGTGTGAACAGAAAATGGTCAAAGATCTGCCAGATGCCGCTGAAGCACTTCCCAGGAACCGGCATTGAGCGTATCATTGATCAGGATTCCTTAGAGGCGGTTATTTCCCTTATAAAGAAACTTAGAGTTGAAGAACATGTTCAACCGATAAATAGAGTTTATTTTAAAAAAGGAATTAAAGATAAGTTGGAGGTTATCCTTTCTTTTTTTCCTTTAAATGAGCCTCGGGGAACATTCCTCATGCTGGCTGAACCTCAGGGTTTAATCACAAAATATGAACAATTTAAATTAGGGCAAAACACAGCAAAGGAGGTGTAAAGATCTTTCTTGATATTGACCGGGTTTTAGAAGAAATCGCGGCCCGGGAAAAAGCAGTGTGATTGAATGGATAGAGAATGGGATTCTATTTAAGAAACCTTTAATCGTTCACTTATAACAAACAGGAGACTGTAAAATGAAAAAATGGGTAAAGGGTTTAAGTATTGTGGTTATGTCGGTGTTCTTTTGTATTTCTTTTTGTGCTTATGCAACAGCCAATCATAAAATCGGCGTGCTTGCAAAACGGGGCGCTCCCAAATGTATGAAGCAATGGGGCGCGACTGCTGCATATCTGACGGAAAAATTGGGAACAAAGTTCACTATTATTCCCCTTAAATTTGTCGCCATCGAACCGGCGATAAAATCCGGGAAAATTGATTTTCTGTTGGCCAATTCTGCTTTTTTCGTTGAGATGGAAAAGAAATACAGTATTTCTCCCATTGCCACCCTGATTAATTCCAGGAAAGGAAAAGCCTTAGATAAGTTTGGTGGTGTTATTTTTACGCTAAAGGACAGCCCCGTACAGGAGCTTTCCGGGGTTAAGGGAAAGAAGTTTATGTGCGTCAAGCGTTCATCTTTTGGCGGGGCACACATGGCCTGGCGCCTTCTTATGGAAAACGGTATTGACCCGGAAAAGGACTGCGCTGCTTTTTTGGAAGGGAAAAAGCATGACAATGTCGTACTGGCAGTTAAAAATAATACAGTTGATGTTGGAACAGTAAGGAGCGACACCCTTGAGAGGATGGAGGATGAAGGAAAAATCAAGGTGAGCGATTTTAGGATTGTTCATCAGGTCCAGGACGATTTTCCCTTTGTTCACAGCACGTCTTTATACCCGGAGTGGCCCATGGCCGCCTGCGCAAATACAGATAAAGGATTGGCACAAAAGGTGGCTGGCGCTCTGACCGGTATACAGCAAGACTCGGTCGCTGCCAAATCTGCCAAGATTGTGGGATGGTCCAAGCCTGCTGATTATACAGAGGTGACGGAATGTCTCAAGGCAATCAAGTATGGCGTTTTTGGAGGAAATTAATCATGCCGAAAAAATTAGGAATTACCATCAAATTTATCTCGATTATTTCTGTAGCAACACTCATATTGCTGACCATCATTGCTTTTACAATGGTCATTACTGCCGGAAATTCCCAATCTGTACAGGCCGAAGCTTTCATCAGCCTGCTAAAGTCTGAGCAGGGCCATGAAGAAAAATTGCTACGAAATGCGCTTTTACAAAAAGGAGAATCGGTTACCACCTTACTGGCCCACAACGGAGCCGGGTTGATTATCGGCTATGATTTCGATACCCTTGGCCAATTGGCCAAGCACGGAGCCAAAGATGCGGATGTCACATTTGTAACCTTTTTGGATGCTAACGGAAAACCCATTACAAAAAGGGAGAATCACGACAAAGACATCAAAACCATCAAAAAAAAAGTTGTGTTTGAAAATGAAACCGTTGGTTTTGTGGAAATCGGTTTGAATTTTGCTTCAGTTGAAAAGAATATGGCTGCAGTGTCGCGCCGTATTGAAAAATTGATGCAGGAAACGGAAAAGGCAAAGACCGAAGCCGTTAAGTCCATCGAGTATCGAATGGCCATTTTTACAGCTGTGGGGCTCGTGCTTCTTTGCGGGATCATCTACTGGACGCTGGCCCGGATCATAATCAAACCGGTAAACCGTATCGTTGAGGGGCTAAATATCGGTGCGAACCAGGTGGCATTTAGTTCAGAGCAGATATCATCTTATAGCCAGTCACAGGCTGAGGGTTCTTCGGAGCAGGCTTCATCCATAGAAGAAACCTCTTCCTCACTGGAAGAGATATCCTCCATGACCAAACAGAATGCGGACAATGCCAACCAGGCGGATAACCTGATGAACGACGCCAATCAGTCCGTCGGCCAGGCCAACAATGCCATGGACCAGCTGACCACCTCCATGAAAGATATTTCCAAAGCGAGTGAAGAGACATCAAAGATCATCAAGACCATTGATGAGATTGCCTTTCAGACCAACCTGCTGGCATTGAATGCGGCAGTGGAAGCGGCCAGAGCCGGTGAAGCAGGTGCCGGATTTGCGGTGGTGGCTGAAGAAGTACGCAATCTTGCCATGCGCAGTGCCGATGCGGCCAAGGACACCGCTGAACTGATCGAAGGCACGGTCAAGAAGGTAAATACCGGTTCGGAACTGGTCGATAAGGCCAACGATATTTTCAGCCAAGTGGCACAGAGTGCCTCCAAGGTGGGCGAACTGGTCGGCGAAATTGCCGCCGCTTCCACCGAGCAGGCCCAGGGGATCGAACAGGTCAATGTGGCGGTCACTGAAATGGATAAGGTGGTGCAGGCGAATGCAGCCGGTGCGGAAGAAACCGCATCCGCGTCTGAAGAGATGAACGCCAAGGCAGAAGAAATGAAGGGGTTTGTGGGAAACCTGGTGACACTTGTTACCGGAAGCTCAAACGGAAAAAGATCTTATACAGATTCAGCTAAACCAGCAAAAAAGGTTCCGAGTGGAAAAAAGGCAAAGGTTGCTCAACCGGTTTCTGAAGCAGGCAAAGCGTTAAAAAAGATGGTGGCTCACCAGGCAAACGAAGTGAGTCCGCAGCAGGTCATCCCCCTGGATGATGATTTTAAGGACTTTTAGTTTGGGCTCACCGCCCATAGAAGAGTCGAGACTTCCGGGATGCCCCTGATAATATAGCAGTCACACAGACAGGGCCGCATATTATTAGGGGCATTTCACTACCACGGAATGTCCCTAACCTTTAACTCAAGCTGTTTACAATATATCCCCTCAGGAAAAATCTTTAGCAGTCATTTTGCGGCCGACACCGCTTTTGATAAACCGGTTGCCATATACTTCTGCAAAGATTTTTTGCGCCTCCCCACCCGAGCAATGCGACGGAGCCACATGTCTGACACCCAACTCCTTGAGCCGTAAGGCTTTCCTGCGAATACTTGAGGCACTATCCATCAAAAGATGAAATCCTCCAACCACCAGAAGGACATCTTTACTCGTTATCATTTTCGCACGTTCCACCATCTCAATCACGCCCGGGTGTGCGCATCCGGTGATAATGATCGACCCTTTATTGGTGAGAATGACAAGGGAATGTTCATTTCTTATAAAGTTTTTCAGTTCACCGGTGGACAGACAATTTTTTGATATGATACGTGGCTGACGGACTTCAGTAAGATTCGCGCCGGTTTTTTTCACCGCCTTTTTAAAGCCTGAAGGAAAAGACTTTACCAGGGAAACATTGATTTTATTACGGATGCCAAGCAATTTCATGGTTCCGCCGATATGATCCGGATGATAGTGCGAGATAACCAGTTCGTCAATACGATGCGGGTCGATTTTCAGCTCGGACAGGTTGGACATCAAAAGATTGTCGTACCGGCCGGCGTCAAAGAGAATGGTCTTATCCAGACCTTCCACCAGACAGGAAAATCCCCAATCTTTTTGCAACCCTTTTCTATAGGGAACATTATCATAGACCACGGTCAGTTTTATGTTACCGATATCCGCCTTTTTTGTACTTTGCATTAGCTGGACAACCACGCCCGCATCCAGTTCCTGATTTGAACATCCGGATACGAAGCTCGGGAAAAGGGAGCAGGTGGCCGTACCCAATAAAAGCCGCCCTCCCTTTTTAATCGCCTCACGACGAGTAATTGGTTTCATGTTACACCTCCAATGACACATATGATAAAAATTTAAGTCGAAAGAACACGAACCCCTATCATGTCAACTCGCCCCAACCGTGACTACCCCTTAAGACCTTCCTGCGCCTTGGGGAATCTTATAATGTAATGGCATACCATCTCTTCCAGCAAAATACTACAAAGCTTGCTGCAAAATATCGTAAAGCTCATTTTCTGTCAATCGTACTGGATTCCCCTGCATGCTGCTTGCTCTTTGAGATTTTTTAATGATATCCGAAAAATCTTTTTCATCTATACCATATTCCGACAAAGGAGTCATTTTTAATTGGTTACAAAGGTTGTGAGTCCATCTTATACCGTCCGACGCCACGGCCTGGGGATTACCGATTATGATTCGGGCTATTTCGTCATAACGTGCCAGCGCTGGGGATGTCGGTAAACGATTTCTCAGTGCCGAAATGTTCGCTGAAATGACATATGGCAGAAGTCTTCCGCAAACAGCACCGTGGGGCGATGTAAACATTCCACCGAGAGGCCCGGCAATTCCATGCACTGCTCCCAGCTTGGCGTTCGCTAGCGCAAGCCCACCACATAGACTTGCGAGACACATGTCTTCTCTGGCTTTGATATCGCTGCCATCCCTGTAAGCTCGCTCCAAAGCTCCGGCAGCTCGCCGTAAACCTTCGCGGCAGATTCCATCCGTTAGGGGGGTTGCATCCGTGGATACGAAAGCTTCAAGAACCTGGGTATAAGCGTCTAAACCGGTATGTGCGGTTATTGATGGGGGCATTGAATAGGTGAGTTCAGGATCAATTATGGCTATTAGCGGTAACATCGAAGGACTACGCATGCTTACTTTGACTTTGTGTTCCGAGGACATCAATACCGAATTGCGTGTAACTTCAGCTCCGGTTCCAGCTGTAGTAGGAATAGCAATATAGGGAACTGATGGATTTACTAATTTATTACCCTTGCCAATTACTTCAAGATATTCAAACAGTTCTCCCTCATTAGTCAAAAGTGCGGCAATGACTTTTCCGGTATCTAAAACACTCCCACCACCAATACCAACCACACATCTACAACCTGCTTCCCGAGCTCTGTTCACTCCTGCATTGACCTTGTCAACTGTAGGTTCAGTATCTACCTGGATCGTTATAAAATCTATTTTTTCTCCTTCCAGTTGTTTGGTAACCGGTTCAGCCCGAATAAGATTTTTGCCGGTAATCACACATATATTTTGATTGCATGTTGGAATAGCTGATAAAATTTCATTCACTTTTCCAGCACCAAAAATGATTCGGTCTACAGTTGCAAACTCGAATTTCATAATTACCCTCTATTGCCTCGCAAAGAAGATCAACTGTGCACATCTATTTAAAATCAGGCATACCCTTAGTATAGAATATTTTCAGGCTAACCAATAGCGCAAAGGAGATGTGTCACAAGACTGAAAGATTATGTCAGAGATCATAATAAACGTAAAGAATATATTTATTAAAGCAAGTTTTTTAATAGCTGGAGTAGATGTAGCAAGGCAAATCATAATGCCTATATCGATATTATAGAAGGTGTCAGGTTAAACGGCTCAGGAAACCCCAACATGCCAACTTATAAACTGAGTGCCCCCAACCTTGGTCCCACCCCTGATTTTATTAAAAACACTCGACAACCGGTTAATTTTGGTCTAAGGCAAAAGCTAAAAAGGATATTTATAAAGGACTCATAAAGGAGATCATATCTATGCTGTTTCATATGCCGGCAAGACTCTATTTTGGGTCAGGGGAAATTGTAAATGTTAAATTAATCGTTGATGAATATTTAAAAGCGGATAATCCCGTGCTTGTCACCGATAAAGGAGTTGTGGCATGCGGCTTGCTGGAAAAGGTGGTGTCACCGTTTCCCGGGATCAAAATATTTGATGAAATTGAGGCAAACCCGAAATCCGATACCATTAACAAAATCGCCGGAGAAATACGTGAAATAGGTCCTGATTTGATCATTGGACTGGGAGGCGGAAGTCCCCTTGATGCAGGGAAAGCGTTGGCCCTGCTTGCAGTAAATGATGGCAACATTGAGGCCTATGAAGGAAAACAAAAGTACAACAATGATCCCCTCCCATTTCTGGCCATCCCCACCACCTGTGGCACCGGTAGTGAGGTCACCTGGGTCTCGGTGATTACGGATGTGAATAGAAAATTTAAAATGAGTATCAAGGGACCTGAAATGTATCCTGCCGCCTCCATTGTGGATCCGGATTTGATTAAAACTCTGCCGCCATCCATGATTGCCTCCACAGGTCTGGATGCGTTGACTCATGCGGTTGAAGCCTTTCTGTCAAAACCAGCCACAGTTATTACCGACACCCATGCCATCCAAGCGGTTAAATTGATCCTGGGGTCCATTGAAGACGCATACTTGGATATTGAAAACAATCACACCGATCGTGAAAACCTTATGCTTGGCTCAACCATTGCCGGATTTGCCTTTGGCAACTCTGATGTAACAGCGGTTCACTGTATTTCCGAATCCATCGGGGCGCTGTATGATATTCCACATGGGGTGGCCAACTCAATTTTTTTACCCCATGTCCTGGCCTACAATCTACCCGATTGCTTGGAAAAAATGGCAGCACTGGCAAGGCAGGCCGGTATTACCCAAACGGATGACATAAAAGCGTCAAGGGCTTTTATCCAATTGATAGTGGATTTGTCCAACCGACTGAAGATTCCTTTGTTTAAAGATTTAAAGATTGGAAAAGAACAGTTTGAAAAGATTGCAAGCATGTCGTTGGAAAATAATTCCACGCCTTCAAATCCAAGAGTGCTTGGGAAGAAGGATTACCTTAACATACTGGTTAACGCATATGAAAATAAATAAAATGATGGAGTGCGGCTGTGGATTTTAACCCCTGCATGAAGCACCAGTTGATACGTAAATCCGAAAATATTCCTTTCATTTGGAGTCAGCGGTGCCCTTCAGCATACCGCAGCCCTGGCTGATGCCCATTTTATCATTGCCGTCAATAAAAATCCCAATGCCACCATGATGAAGATGCCAGACGTTGCCATTGTTGCTGATGCAAATCAGGTCTGCCTTGGCATCATCAAAGCCATAAAAGAAAAAATCAGGGATTGAGCCTTTTCCCCGGCATAAATGACTATCACAATAAAAACAGCCTCCTCTCCACTTATGATCCCCGCTATTTCCGATCCCCCTCAACAAAACTTCTGAGAATCTGAATATTTTCACCTATGTCATGTGATCTGACTTTATAGTGGTTGTCAAAAAAACGTTTTGTTATCGAAACGGTTTTTTCTACAACCACTTATACCGCAATTCCATATTTCGGTACATATTTATGGCAAGCGGTATAAATACCAACACCCTCCTGTCAGGGTTAAAGATGAGCACCCAAATACATTTGTTATCGTGCACCAAAAAATATTGATGTATAACTAATTACAGAGCTAAACCCCCAGCTAAGCTGGGGAGAATGGCAAAAGCTATGCTGAGTATTTAAAAAATGCTCCTTTTGGATTAAAGGTAACAGCGCTGATTCTGTGACCAAAATCCAA
>JAXHVO010000113.1 GCA_034189135.1 Thermodesulfobacteriota bacterium
CCGTACGATCCGTTTCCGGCTCGGCAAACAGATCGTGCAGAATGTCTTTATCCGGGAGTTCCCTCAGTTCTTCTTTCTTGATTTTGAGCCAGCATTCGGAGCGGGTCATGCCGTGGCGGGTGTGCTTTTTGGTACCGTTGAAATGAACACACCAGTCCAGCGCCCAGTCGTTAAGTTCCTCGACAGTAAGAGCAGGCTGAAACCGCAACCGGGACTCGAACTTGGATTCCACGATGTTCTGGGCGACTTCCGCCGATCCCTGGCGGCCCGGATTGTGCGGCAGCGATTTTGGGATCTCGATCTCCAGGCGTTCGAGGAATGCCAGGATCGCTTTGGAAATGTTTGCCGCGCCTGCGTCCATGAGCATAAAAAACGGCACCCCGCGGAAGGGGAATTTATCATGCTTGCCGTCGCTCCAGGCGGATAGTAAAAAATCGTACAGGTTTGCCTGGGTTTCTCCGCCGGTATAATAATATTTGACATAGATGGTGTGGCTGAAGTGATCCGCCAGCACATAGCGAATCAGCTTTTTTTTAACGATAGCGAAGTTTTCCCATTTATTTTTATAAAATTTGTCCTCGCGCATCATCCGCATGCCTTTTTGGCCTTTCAGGTAATACTGGATACAGACCGAGGCATCGAAGATATGCACATGATTGGGATGCAAGGAACGCATCTGGATGTGAGGCTCGGGTGTGTTCAGGGCGGCTGCGTTCATTTGCCGGTCTCGCAGCAGTTTGGTGAGCCAGGCAACGCTGCATGTTCCGGGTTCGATAATATGATTGTCCACCGCAATGGAAAGTGCCGTCTCCACGTCCATGATCGTGCCTTTCAACTCCCGGGAGGACGTATGAACCAGGCCGCTGATAAAGTGAAGCTGCTCATCGGTCAGCCTGCACGTACCGGTGTCTTTGCGCTTTTTCCTGCCTGAATCAAAGCCATTTAAGGCTGCGATCCGGTACAGGCTCTGAACCGACTTGCCTGTCATTTTCCGGTAATTTTCGATCACCTGATCTTTGTCTCCGTTTTTGGCTTCCTTGAGTTCCCGTGCCAGATCCTGCCTCCACATGATGTTTATTCCTCATTTTTATCGTCACGTTCATAAGGGGGTACCCAGTCATCGTCATCCTCAATGCCGAAATGAACGGTGGCCTCGTCATAATAAGCGATGATGGTGCGTTTGAAATGCCCCAGGGTTTCGATATAGGCGGCCTTCATCAGGGGGGTCATCTTTTCGGGCATATTGCGCACGTCCATCTTAAGCTCCACGCCCACCAGCATGGTTTTCAGATTTTCCATATCCCGGATGAAGTTTTCCTCACCCGGCTCGAACCCGCGGGCCTTGACCTGGCGCGTAAATTTGGAGAGTTCCTTTTCCTGCTTGTTGATGATTTTTTCCTTGGCTTCCAGGACACGGTCTTTGGCTTTGATGGTGGCGTTGTTATTTTCGATTTGACGGTCTTTTTCTTCCAGGAGGGATTCGATGGCGGCCTGGAGATCTTCGGAATAGTCTGAGGCAAGAGGAATTTTTTCACCGTTGATTTCAACTGCCTCATCATCGACAATTACATTACCGTCAGAAACTGATTTTCGCAGTTTACGAAGGTCTTTGTAGCCGAGTGAAAAGTGGCGACACGTCGCCACAAATTCTTCGCCCAAAATATTTAGATTCTGAATCTGTTCGTCAACCAGCCGTCTTGATTTTCCTAAACGATTACAAAAGGTTTCCCATGTTTCGACCCCCGGAATATCCTTATAAATCTTGGATTCTTTCACCTGTTTCAGCCAGACAAAAGTGGCGACGGTCGCCAGTTTTCCAAACAGATCCGATGTCTCGATTCGACCCATCATGCGGTAAGTTTTGGCTATTAATTTTTCCCTTTTTTCCTGATCGGTCAGAGCCAATTGCTCTTCCATTTGTTCAGTTTCCACGACTGAAAGTGCCGTTTTTGTTACCGGGTCATGATTCTTTTTCTTCGCCATACTAAACCTCCAGTTCTGATAGTTCGTCCTCGGATTTGTCTATTACCGCTTTAAGGTGTGCCTGTTTCCGTGCCCACAGCAATGCTGCCCCCTGGCCGAGTTTAAAATATTCCCCAACCCGCTCGACAAACAGGTCATTTTCATGAGTCGCCAGATGGCACAAGACCGTGTCATATTTGGCGTTGACTCCTTTTGCTACTTCCCTGCCTGAAACTGGGTGCTTTTGGTCCGCTAAAAATTTTAATACGGCATTGGAAAGAGCAACCGATTTAATTTTCCTATAACTCTTCATCCGCGGCATGTTCTCCTTTGACTGGGCATCTTGTCTGGGCGTAGCTTGGAAGCGTAGCCTGAAGCCGAAGGCGACGCCTGGTCCTTTTTACGTCCGGCTTTTTCAATATTTTCCAGAGCGACCATCATTTCCGCCCGGTAGATTTCCAGGCAAGGATCGCAGAAGCCATGCGTGACCGCATCTTTCGGCCCCGGTTTTTCACCAAGATATTTTCCGCATTTACAGCATACTCTTTTCATGAAATCCTCCACTTCTGCCTTTTGCCTCCTGCCTTTGTGCCTGTCTTTTAGAAATTCCGGCCATGCATCGCTTTCCGATGAAAAATGTCTATGGTTAAAATCGCCTGCAGTTTCGAGCGATGCTTGGTTGACTGGGTCGAGCCGGGCAACCCTTTGGAGGTGCAGGCGCAGAAGAAATTTTAAAACAGCCCGTAAGCCCTGGCCATCCACAGATAACCGAAAAAGGCACCGGCGATGAACCACATGAACCGCACGGAAACCCTGTCAAAAGCCTTCATTATCTTTTCCGGCCATGATGATTTTATGTATTCTGACATTTGATTCCCCCTATATATCCGGCTCCAGCATACGCATTTCTTGACGCCCCTTACGGACCTGTTGGTAAGCCTTTGCCCACTTGAGCAGCTTCTGATCTTCCTCTCCGATCACCTTGGCCCCGACCGGCCTGGCCAGCACCTCCAGCGGAGAAAAATCGCCGACGATGATGCAGAAAACCGGCAGTACCCGCATCGGCATCTGCCTGCCGGGTTCGGCAGGGTTCAGCCATTTTTCAAAGGTGTCAAGTGTCAGGCGGTTTCCATTGCCGGTGACCAGGCTGAGGCCGTAGCGTTCAGCCAGTTTATTCATTTTGTCCGCAATCGCACTGCGCGACATCCCGCTGTTTTTTGCCCCTCTGTTTAAAACCCCCTTCATTTCAACCACGGTGTTAAGTGTCGGTAATTTAAACAAAGACAGCTGAACCGCTTTTCTCATGATTCACTCCTTTTTGTCCGTGGCTTGCTTTCTGTGTGTCCGATTTTTTTAGAAAAACTGACATTGACTTGGCTGTGATTTTTGAGTATTGTATTTTAACGTTTATTTATTCGCTTTTGCCGGTATATAGGGTTGCACGGTTTTCGATGTGCTCCGCTTTGGCGGACTTAAATAATATTCCGGAAACACCGTGATGTGTTCTTTGTTAATAGCCTCGGCTATGCCGCGCATCACATAGTCCGATATCCTCTCGCGGCGTATAACCAGAGATACGGTCATGTCGGACCTGTTAAGCTTTTTAGCGATGGCACTCTGGGTGGTTTTATTTTTTTTAATGGCTTTTTTAATTTCGTCGGGTGTCATATTTACCTTCTGTTTCTATTTTTGTTTGGTGTCTGATTAACGTTTAGAATTAAATTATACGTAAATACGTTATTATGTCAAGAAAAAAAACGCATTCGGGTAAAATATTAAGTCGTTTGCTAAAAATTGTTGAATTAGAAACAAATGGCAAACCATCTACATTTGCGAAAAAGGCAGGAATACCGCCAAGTACGTTCCAATATTACATAAAAGGACGATTCCCCAGAGCTGATCATTTACAACGCATTTGCGTTACATATAATTTAGATATAAATTGGCTTTTGACGGGAATAGGCGAACCATACTTAAAGATTATGGAGAATAAAAAAGAAGATGAAATATTCCGGGGGGATGAAAACGACATTTTATATAATAGGGTAGGCCCGGATGAAGATCCGGAGATCGCCGATCTGGTATCCAGGACTGTGGAAGTCCTCAAATCCGATATGGACTGTTCGGCATCCCTGGCCGCCATTATCCGGTCGTTTCACCACACGATGAGAGCGGAAAGGGAAGTTTCAAAATTAAAATCAAGGATAACTGCCATTGAAGAACGTCAGAAAAAGTCGGAAGAAATCAGAAAGGAGGACCCCCCCGAAAAAAAAGAGGAGTTTTTAAAAAGACGGGCAATGTAAAATACGTGATATTCTAAGACAATCGTTTTTATAAAAATTTCCTTTAAGATTGACAAAATGCATCATCCCTGATAGAGTTTTTGAAAATTAAATATTAATTTCTCGAAAAGGCAAATCCGGGGAAACCCGGATACGCAAAGCCCTTGAGCCTGAAACACTGGTTATATAATCCGGTGTACAGGCAGTCAGGCTGCCGAAGGAAATAATTTAGAGGCTGTTTCGTTTCTTTTGGCGGAGCAGCTTTTTTTGTTTTTAGCCGCTGTTCAGCCTCAACCGCCATGTGTCCTGTAAAATAAAATGCCTATGCTGAAATTCTTACACAGTAAATTAATATTTAATCTTAGTCATTTTTTAGGAAATTTTATGGCTAAAACCTTTTCAAATGTCATCGATTCAGAAACCAGGCTGGTCGTTTCCATCATTGACAACGGACCGGATTATGATGACGGGTACTCTATTTCAATTACAACCCCAAGATATCCGGATGGAAAAGATGGGGTGCTGATCAAAGATAATGATCAACAGTTAATTGATCTAAAAGTATTTATTGACGATTTCATTAAGTCAAACAGAGATCAGAACTATAAGCTTCTTTTCGCAAGATATCTTGAAGATTTAGCTAAAATTATACGTAAAAATGTAATCAGATTGGTCTGAATATGCCGGGTAATAAAATGCCTTAATAGTACCAAAAAGGAGGTGTTTAAATGAAAAGAATGGCAACTCTCACATTAATAGGTGTTTCAGGTAAAAAATATACATTCGATGTTTATCCGTATGGCACAATATTTGACGCCATTGGCGCCGTTTATTATATATCCAGACGAACAGAAAAAGCTGATGGCACCGGCTCCCATGATCAAATATACATAGGCGAAACCGGAGATTTGTCTGAAAGGTTTGATAATCACCACAAAGAAACTTGCTTTAAAATGTACAGTGCGAATTGCATTAATATCTATGAAGAGTCTGATGAAAGAAAAAGACTCAACATAGAAAAAGATCTCATAGATGCATACAATCCCCCTTGTAATGGGTAAACATAACAAAGGAAACCTATTAATATGAAGCATCTATTTGAATTTGACCTTTATAAAGCTAAGGATGATCGCAAATATGCCTTTTTTTATAATCCGGATGGAAAGGTTGCTTGGGCAATAGGGCTTCCACCTCCACCGATTCCAATAGTTGGCGTTGGCAGAGCAGGCCCGGAATTGCAAGCTGATTCTCAAGAAGATGCACGCCAAAAATTAATCAAAGCTATCGAATCCGGAAATTATTTAAACAAACCATAGAATTCTGAAAAGCCTATGGAAATAACGCAAAATAAAAAGGGAGAAAGGATTTTATAATGGTTAAAAACATTAAAGTTGACTTTTATAGAGTTAAAATGCCGGACAATTCAAATAGCTCCTTTCAAAACATTATCGACCATGTGTCAGGCTTGCCGGATGATGAATCACGTAACGTTGAAATGCGGGGATATCCGGTTCGCCTTAAAACAACTACGCTATCAAGAAATATTAGAGAAGGCGACATAATGCGCATTCGGATGGATGAACTGCCGCTTAAAGCGAAGATATCTGGGGAAGTCGAAACACTCGATTTTGATGATGATGAGGGTCTTGGAGAAGAAACTGCTTTTTATTACAACTCAAATTTGAGAACACTTCTGCTTCAGCGTAATAAAACAGGGGTATCAGCTTCAGCATTTTCAAAATACTTTGAGGAAAAGGGAGGGTTGGAAGGATCAATCGTATTAGAACCGATACTTCAAGCTGATGTTATAAGGCGTCTTGCTGGTATGCAGATTATACGTAAAATGGATATAAAATTTGCAGGGGTAGATAATTTTAAAGTTTTCCGTGAGTTAGACTATGGTATAGGATCTGTAGCAGATTTGAGTCAATCTTTTGATTCCCCTTCCATAACCTTGTCTATCGGTATGGGAAGAAAAAAAGGTTCTCTTAATCTTGAAAATGTGTTAGCTTCTGTGAGAAGTTTGATCCGTTTTCCGAATTCCAATACAGACCGAATAGATAAGATAGAAGTAAAAGCCAAGGAAGATTTTGAGGGTAATATAGAAATTCTTAACATCCTAGAATACCGAATTGTTGAATCTCTTTCCGTTCCTTTAAATGATGACCGGAGGGTTTTTTATTCAGATCGACAGGTTGCTTTACAACAGGCGTGGAAAAACCGGCAGGAAGAGCTAACCAGAATATTCAGGTAATTGGAGTAGATATGAATATTCATATTGAGCGTTGTTATCCAATTGTTGGAGGGGTTTTAATATCTGGCACATATCTTCTGTTTTTTCGAAATCACTCTTTCCCTGAATCTTTAAGCGATCTTTTTTCAGTCTCAGTGACTATAAGTGCAATCTCAATTGGATTTATAGCCACCTCGAAATCTATTCTCCTCACTATGGAAAACAGGCGTATTATTCAGCAAATTAAAGATCTTGGTTTATATAAAACTTTAATAAATTATATAATGTCCGCAATTCATTTTTGTTTTATTTTTGCCGTATTAAGCGCCCTATACCTTCTTATTGATTTCAAACAACACTTTTGGTGGTATAATTACTCTTTTGCTGCTTGGTTGTTTGTTGGGATCTCATCACTATTATCCTGTTATCGTGTGATCCATATATTTGCAAAAATTTTAAGAACAGAATCTTAGCGGTTTTTTATTTTAAAATATCTTTGCTGGAAAGCCTCTGGGAATCACGTGATAAATGAAATACCTTATCTGAAATTCTTCCACAGCAAATCAATATCCAATGTGAGGTTTATATTAAATGTCAAATGAAACCCTTGAATTTTTAAAATGGTTCATAGGTTTACCGGGTGCTATTGTTGCGACAGTGACACTTCCATTTGTTATTCGGAAGTACCATTTAGAATGCAAAAAAATACTTTATGAAATTCGTAAATTGCAGGTTGAGGTTGGAGAGGCAAAACCAACTACCAGAAAAAGCCCTGGACCATTCTTTATATGGTTTGCACACTATTGGGTAATCCCTTGTTATGGTTCAATGGGAATTTTGGTAATCGTTGGAGCCTTGACAAAGTCAATGATTTTAATCTTAAGTGCATTTATGATTTCATTAGTACTATTTGTCTCAGGTTCAGCTGTCAGTGAGCGCTATTCGGATATTTTGTCATCAGAAAAAAGCAGAAGCAATATAAAAAATAGTGACAAAAAAGGAACCTGACTTGGCATTTCAAAAGGCAGTTAGTGGTTCGGGACCTAAATAGGGTATAGGTTATGCTGATTGTAAGGATTATTTATACTGCTTTCATGGTTTGGCTGTTCAGTTTATCTTTTGTCTTTCTAGGTAGCCTCTGGGAATTACATAAAGATTAAAATTCTTTAACTGAAATTCTCGCAAAGTTCGATTTTCATGACTTCTTGAGAAAACTAATCAATAAATAGATTAGGGCACAAATCCTAATCTTCGGAATTTGAGCTATGTCTAAGATACGTGAATTGATTCAAGCCTTGAATTGGCCTGAGTTGAGGTTTACACCTCAAACAGTGCGAATTCCAGATTTCAATATAACCATGCTGAGAACAGCACGAGGAAGGACAACCCTTGTATTCGTATATCGGAGAGAAAACGACGAAGGCGAGGTTACTATAGGGCATCGATACTTGAAGCTCAAGCGTATTAGGGCCGATGTAGGTGTGGAAATCAGCGAATATGTGACAAGGAATCTGAAGTTAAAGAGTTACTCCCAGATTGAGGAGATATTCAAGATTAACTCCAATGACGTCGAGACAATTGATATTAGCCCAGACCACGATGAATATTTCAGACGGCGTAGAACCCTTTTTATCAATCCACGATTCTTACAGGGAGTACAAAAGACTGTCAGCGGTATCTATCAAAAGGCGGACGGCTACTCTAAGACAGTTTTTAGACATTTTTTTAATGAGTATCTTAGGTCCACTTTTCGACGAACAATCAAACGAAGAACCTTAGTGAGTAAGGGTGAGTTTTCTTTCCTGGTGAAACGATATAACCTTGATACGAAAAATTCAGAAGAAGATTTCAGAAAATACCTAAACGAGTCCGACATACATAGTCTTCAGGTACTATGCAGAAAATTGATTGAGAACGAAATCTTTGAATCCGGTTTCATTCACGGGTTGAATGACTACTTCATTAAGGAACGACTTGAAGAAATAATCAAGCTGGGCAGAGAAATTCTTGGCCTGAAATCGCCAAGAATGGATACACTACGAGCATCAGAAGTGGTATCCAAAGTTGTTCCCGGCGAAGATGTGAGGCAGATGGAAACGATTTGGCAGCGCTATTTTGAGAGGTACCTGCTATATTTGATATTTTCCTACCAGGGTATCTATCCTAAGGTCGAACTCGAGATAGATCTCGACAAGAGATTCCCAGACTTCATCGGCATCAATCACTATGGGGGGTTGGACATCATCGAGATTAAGACCCATTTGAAGAATGCTCTGATTAAAGATCGTTCGCATCAGAACTACGCGTTTTCTTCAGAGATGAGTAAGGCAATCATTCAGACAATCAACTATATGGATGCCTTGACCCAACAAAAATTTCACGATCTCGAGAGTGGTGCTGAAATTGTGGACAGCCTCATAGAAGGTAACATCTATCGTCCACGTGGAATCATTATCATTTCCTCTTACGGCAGCTTGGTCAAGGGTGTTGGCCAGGATACTGATGAATTTGAGAATATCAAGCGTGATTTCACCAAACTGCGGAATAGTTTGAACAACATCCAGATTCTGACTTTTGATGAAATAATAAACATGGCAGACAAATACGCAAACAGGATTATCAGGTCATAGCAAAAGAAAGGCCAGCAATCTCTTTCAGCGGAGGGCGCACTCCCCCCGTTTTAGGGGTTCGGGACCTAAATAGGGTGTAAGTTGGGGTGAATATGAAAGGAGATAATTATGAATATCTATGAGGAAAAGTTGCTTGATATAATTAATGAAAAATTTCAAGATGAATTAAATCAAAACACTGTCATCATTGAGGTGAATACACCTGAATACGCACAGCAACAAGGCCATAGATATAGCGGGTGGGAAGTCGCTATAAGAAAGACAAGAAAAGGATTAAGGGATGTAAGGATCGTGATAAGTGGGTTAGATCCTGACATTATGAGAGAGGCCGACGACTTTCAAGATATCCTTAGTTCAATTGTAGCTCAAGCAAGACAAATCCTCCTTAATCCTCCATTTAAACAGTATATTACGCAAGGATTGATACAAGTTACAAGTAATAACGTAGAATTCATCCCAAAAGATAATCTCAGAAAAAATGTCTGATAGTAATAGATCCAAACCAATCCACCGGATCAGCGTTCCGTAGGCCAGTGATTTTTTTGTTACGTCCTTTGCCTATCCCACCATTTAATTTCCCGGATTGATAATTTGATCCAGCTCCTGGGTCAGTTTGTTGATCTGAAATTCCGCTCAGAGAGGTGATCGCTGAGTAAAAATTACCTATCTCAAATCATTTAATTAGCAATTCTTACAGATATCCATTCTGTATCTCGTTACTGGGATTTGTTGTTATACATAGCAGATATGTAATTATTTGGGCTTCACCATATAGAAGCGTCTGGCAATTCCGAAAGAATTGCCAGACTGAGAAGGTTACGGAATCTCTTGGTATTCTAAAGTCATTGTGTAACGCCCCTGCTGTTTCTCTATCACAATAACGTCAGAATCAACGGAATCTATTTCTGCATCATCCAACATTTCAGATCTACTCAGTGTGTCTGTGTTGTCTGATTCATCAAGACCTGCATTTAACACTTTCTCTGTTTCTTCCCCAAGCATAAGAGAAGCCCTATTAAGTACGGGTCCCGAAGATAATAACCAGATTGTGAAATACAAATCATCACCATCGTCACCATCAGAAAACAAACTACCATCTTCGCCTTCGTCAACGGTTATCGTGTAGGTACCTATGTATCCTGAACCATCCCAAGCAACATAATCAAAATTATATATCCCCGCTTGTGTTAGATAATACTCCCCACGATAGAAAACAGAGGGTATACCCGGATTATCATCCCAATAAGAAATGGGCGCATAAACCCAGTCAATTGCTACATAGGAATTTCCATCGTCACCGTCATCGCCACACCCTGTTAATCCCATCATAGAGATCAATAATAATACAAACACAAAAATTAACTTCTTCATTTTTATCCCCTTTTTTCTGTAATAATAGAAAAGGGCAAGACATCTCTAATAGACTACTTGCCTTGTTAGATAAAACCTCGCATTTAATAAAATAGGAATTTGCTTTCTTGGAGCGGATAAGGCAAAAGTTCAGATTGTATACGGTAACGAAAATTCACAACATGTGGTATCCTCCTGTGGCCACATGCCCTGCCTTTGGCTTTTCACTTGAGCTTCTTCAGTTCGGTATAGAATATCGCTTTACCTTTGAATTTCTTGTAAGAATATTTTTTATAACTGTATTTATATAAGATCTGGATGAGAAAAACTTTATGATGCTAAGAATATGCCATAATAAATATCGAATATTGCGATGACTATCATACCTCGCTTTATGAATCGCTGACACAAAAGGGTAATGTATTATTTTATATCCATAAAGCGTAAGGCGGGCACACAAATCAACATCTTCATAATAAAGAAAATATTTTTCATCAAACCCGCCGATTTGCTGGAAAACGTTGCAGGGAAACAGCATGAACATACCGCCCACCCAATCCGGTGAAAAAACATCCAATCCAATGGAATAGTCATATTTTTTCTTTAGATGTAACAGCTTTTTAAAAAGGATAAAAGGGGTGGGAAATTTGCGTGCGTTTTCGGCAATTTTTCCATTTTCGTCCTTAATCAGAGGGGCAGTCAATCCAACCGTCTTATCTTCAAAACAACCGATAAGCGCAGGAAACGGATTGGCATTTAAACGAATATCCGGATTCAGCACACAAAAAAACTTCCCTTTTGCATGTTCAAACGCCTGGTTATGATTTGTGCCAAACCCTTTCTTTTCTTTGTTTTGAATAAAACACACTGGAAAGCTGAAATCGCTTTCGGTAAATGGTAAATTTTCCTTGGTGTTTATGGTTAAAATAACTTCGATTTGTTTTACGCAGTATTTTTCCAGGTCAGACAGCAATTCTGCTATGAGCAATCCCTGGTTATGGCTCACAATCGATATTGAAATGATCGGTACTGTATCTTTCAATTCTGATAACCTTTATCTTTTCCCAGACTGAGCAGCCGGCTTAGCAACACCCCCCACAGAAAAAAAGTCAAAATACCTGGATAAGGCTGGCGTAAAGTCACTTTAAAATTATTATCCACCAGTACCAGGAAAAAAACAATCATGCATAATCCCAACAGTCTTTCAGAACGAATGATTTTATCTCTGAATTTGAATGCCAGGTACAACGAATACCCAATGAGAAACAACAAGGGTAACAGAGCCAAAAAACCGAAGTTGTATACAAAATCAAGATAATAATTATGCGCACTGGTTGTAACGGAACGATCAAAAGGTTTTTTGTGTCCCAAGAAAAATGACTCTCTATTCTCTGTGATTGACGTGCTGTATAATTTCCAATCTTTAAAACGTCGATTTAGATTTTTGGGTATAATTTCGTCGGTTTTTTTGAAAAGTTCGCTCTTTTCTAAGCTCGTTATTACAATATAATTTTTCCAGAATTTAATAAATCCGTACTTTTCAGAAAATTCATGTGTGTTCCGACTCAAGAAAAAATATCCACTCGTAGCAATAAAGAAACAAATAAATACAGCAACTATTTTTTTATCATGATATCTAAATAAACGATAAGCAGTAAATGTTGTTACACCGGTGACAGCCATAAAAAGCGACAACATCGAATAACTGGCAACTGCATATATCCCGATCAAGAGAGCCAGTAAAATTAAAAGCTTACGCTTTTCCGAATATTCCCATAGGGCATACAACGAAATAACAAATCCGCTGATCATCATAACAGAAACATACTGGTAATGCTGGTATATACCAAAAAAGATCATTGAATGCGTTAATGATATATGCCCTGAAAACCACGTTAAAAGTAACTGCAAAGGAACAATAATGATTAATGTCCACAAAATGGCTTTCTCTATTACTTGTTTTTCAGGTGCTCCATTTTCAAACAGCCGGCCCAGTATTAATGCACTGACAGGTAACATATACTGAATAAACAAAAGCAGTTTGTAGCGTTCTCCAAGTATCTTACCGTCAGCCTCTATAAATGATGTCAATAACATAAATAAAAACATTAAAAAAATGACACTCAGCGATAGGCGAGCTCTTTTTATTTTTCTAATAAATAGCAAACCGATATAGCAGCCAATAATTGAAATTGGTAATGGTAACTGCAAAATTAAACCGCCGGAGTCTGCTAAGGGATAATTATAGTTGTAAATCTTTCCTGATAACTGGAAAAATAAAGGAAAAATTAATGAAAAAGCAATTGCAAATTGGATAGAAACATATTTAACACTATCCATTTTAAAGGGCTTTTTTTCTACTATGTCTTGAGGAGTTGTTGCAGTCAATGGCGATGGACCCCATTGTATGGACAGCCTGAGCAGAGAGTTAAGCTTTTAATCAGCAGGTTGAAAGAGGAGGCATCAGGCAGCCTCCGCAAATGGATGAGGAAGGTTGTAATAAACCTCATCCGGTGTCAGATTGTCAAGGGCCTGGTGAGAACGTTCCTGGTTGTAAAACCTAAACCATTCCTTGAGTCCGTTTCGTAATTGCACGGCATTATCGAAAGCGTGCAGGTAAAGATAGTGATACTTAACCGTCCACCACAGGCGTTCAATGAAAATATTGTCCTGGACACGGCCTCTGCCGTCCATGCTGATTTTGATATTATGATGTTTCAAAACATCGGTAAAAGCACTGCTGGTAAACTGGGCTCCTTGATCCGTATTGAAGATTTCAGGTGCACCGAATCGATGAATAGCTTCTTCCAAAGCATCAACACAAAAATCAGCATCCAGGGTATTGGAGACACGCCAGGATAAGACTTTACGGCTGTTCCAGTCCATGACAGCCACAAGATACATAAAACCATGGCTCATGGGAACATAGGTGATATCTGCCGCCCACACTTGATTTGGGCGGTTAATATTTAAGTTTCTAAGGAGATAGGGATATACCTTGTGAGCCGGATGTGGGCGACTGGTCCTGGGTTT
>JAXHVO010000114.1 GCA_034189135.1 Thermodesulfobacteriota bacterium
CCTGCTGGAAAGCCGATGATACTCCATCTTCTTCGTTGCCAAGGGCTCGCAGTAAATTACTACGGCTTCGCCCTTGGACGCCTTGAATCTGGGGCACCCTCGATTTTCGCTCAATTAGGGTTGTAGTCTTATTTTTGCATAACAGTATCGGAAAAATCTCAGAGTTTTGCCCCACAGTACTTACAGCACTTTGCATCAACGTCATGACCTTCCGCACTGCAGATGCGGCAAGCCTGGGTGGAAACCCGTTTCCTGGCAGCCATAGTGATTTCAGAGGTGACAATTCCTGTGGGTATGGCAATGATTCCATAACCGATAATCATAATTAAAGCTGCCAATGTCTGGCCGATATTGGTTTTGGGTGATATATCACCATATCCGACCGTCGTCAGAGTGACGATGGCCCAGTAAATACTGCGTGGGATGCTGGTAAAACCGTTTTCCCCTCCTTCGATAAAATACATCATGGAACCAAAAATGATAACCAGCACCAACACCACAAACAAAAATACAATGATCTTGCGGAGGCTGGCGCGTAAAGCCTGCATAAGCACCCTGGCCTCGGTGAGATACTGAACAAGCTTAAGAACCCGGAAAATACGAAGCACTCGCAGAACCCTGATTACGAGCATATACTGACTGCCGGGAATGAAGATACTGAAGTATGTGGGTAGTATTGCCAAAAGATCTACTATTCCGAAAAAGCTGGTGGCATACTTAACAGGGCGCCCCACACAGGATAATCGAAGAAAATACTCTATGGTGAACAGAAAGGTAAAAAACCACTCACTTAAATATAAAAATTTACCATATGAAGATTGAATAGAGCGCACACTGTCCAGCATCACCATGATAACGCTTACCACGATACATAGGATTAAGATGACATCAAACAGTTTGCCTGCAGGCGTATCCGCTTCAAAAATGATTTCATGAAGTTTTTGTCGATATTTTTCCGAAAACTTTTTTCCCGTCATATCAAAAGAAGTACTACTGTTCTTCAAAGTGTTCCTTTACTATAAAGCCGACCTCCCCGTTGCATATTCCTTCCAGAACTTTTACCTTATAGAAATCATTAACTTCTTTTAAAACTTTAATCCTGGTGCCGCTTTGCATAATGCACACGATGCCTTCTTCCTGGGCAACAGGGTTTTTAAGCAGATCAATATTGTCAAACAGCAGATTGGTCTGTGCTTCTTCTCCCAAAATATTATACCAGGAAGCAATTCCTGTTTTTCCCACAGTTCTACTTCCAATACAATATATGACACATGAAATGACGATGAATAATACAATGCCGGCGGCAATAATTAAATAGTTTTTTTTAATAAAATCAGTCGCTTTTTCAATGGGAGGTTTTGGCTCAACATATGTCATCTCTTCGGGTGCCGTTTCCGGCTTTTCTTCCGGCTGCCCGTTAGACTGCTCTTCCTCTTCCTGGGGTGTCTGGTCTTCGGTTTCAGTTATTCCCAGCGAGTTATAATATTTCTCATATATTATTCCGCACTTTGGGCATTCCGGTCCTCCCTGGTAATCTTCAAATCCGCACTTCGGACAGGTTCTCATAGTCCCTTCCTTTTTTTGTATTTGATGTGAGACTGCTTTTTATGTTTACGCTAATTTTATTCAGGCTTATTTTGACCGCCATCCTTTATTTCACATTTATATGCCAGAGCCGCTGCAGAAGTTTGGTGAATGTAGAGCCAGACGATATGGGTGGCGCCCAGTATCGCTGCATTATGTTTGGCTTTGTTTTTGCACCTTGTTTTTGAAAAAAAAAGAAAGATATTGCCAACGTCCACCGTTCCCTGAACAGTTCCCAGGCATCGGCAACCTTGTACAACCCGTTCATCCGTTTCTATCAGGGATTGTGTCGTTTCTTTTATTCTTTTTTCTTTCGGGGATAAAAATAGAGTGCAGGAAAAAGTAGTGCACAGTATGATGGACACCATGGGCAGAATAAGTATTCTTTTCATTATATTGTTTACCTTGATTTAAATATTTATAAATCCAAACAGTGGAGCATTTTTAATCCAACTGTCTTCAAGTTAACCTCAGAATGATTTTTTAAATTTTCCTTATTTACGGAATTGTAATTCCTTCCTTTTTTAAACGTTCCTTCAGCCATTCATACAACACCGGGTTTATGCTGCGGTTCCATTGCTGATAAGCCATATTGCTTTCTTCATCCACTGAAGGAAGGGTGGAATTTATCTTTTTCCCCAGCGGGCTTTCATAAAACAGAAGCCAGTCCTTAATTTCTTGGGGCGTAAAGTGAGAGTCGTAAATAGAAATAATATAATCCATAAGTCCGCCCGGGTCTTGAATTTTTCTTTCTATCTCGGTTCGCCATTCCTGTCTAAGCTTCTTTTCGACCTGTTTGGGGAGGTTTAGACGCAGCCTTTGAAAAATTTGAGTCATTAGATTGTCATAACGAATTGCTGAACGCTGTAAAATAATATCAGCATTACCTGATATTTTAATCAGCTTTCGAATGTTTTCTTTCTTTTGCGAAGTGGATGTGTTCGCTGCTGAAAAACCACCGGTGCCAGCGCTGTTTTTGGTTTTTGAGGAAGGGGTGGCGGTACACCCGGTCCAACAGATGAGCAAAAACATCAAGAAAATACTAACCGGTGCGGTATGTTTATCCATTTATGTTCCCTTTTTGCATTCAATTTTAATACATTTGTCTTTGCAAGCTCAGCGGCTGTTAATTATAGTAACAAACAGATGGGTTATCAAGGAAAAATGCGATAAAAGAATAGTACCGGCCTGGCTCAACAAAACTGAAAGGTATTGAATAGAAATTTTCTTTCGGTTAATATCAAAGATTGTGTTCCATCTTAACTAGTGCCTGAACGAAAAGTCATGGTTTTACGAGCCAGCCGGTTGGTTATGTTCGTTCATTAAATTACTACCGTTCAAAATGATGGCAGCCAGTAGTAAATCAAATCTTGGCTACC